>JBJOLO010000558.1:0-9241 GCA_046045565.1 Planctomycetota bacterium
TAGCACTCACGCTCCGCGTGAGTTTGGCCGAAAAACTAATCGCGACGATGCACCAAACCCGTCGTGAAACAGATACAGGAGAGCGACGATGCGCATGCCAGCGATACCGCGACGTCGGGCGGCGAAAGGCTCACGTCACGCGGGAGCGTGACGGCTACTTTGCGTGACGGCTACTTTACTTTAGGCGACGATGTCGCGGATCACGTTGCCGCTGACGTCGGTTAGTCGGAAATCGCGACCGTTCAGGTTGAAGGTCAGCCGTTCGTGCTCGAGCCCCATCAGGTGCAGGATGGTGGCGTGCAGATCGTGCACGCTCGCGGGATTCACCGCCGCCTTGTGTCCCACGTCGTCGGTTTCACCGTAGCTGGTTCCACCTTTCACCCCGCCTCCGGCAAGCCAGTAGGTGAAGGCGTGCGGGTTGTGGTCGCGGCCCGGCTTGTCGGATTTCTGAGCGACAGGAAGGCGGCCGAACTCGCCGCCCCAAATTACGAGCGTCTCGTCCAGCAGTCCGCGTTGTGCGAGATCCTCCAGCAACGCGGCAATCGGTTGATCGGTCTCGCCCGCGAACTGCGTGTGATTGCCATGGATATCCGCGTGGCCGTCCCAACTCCGCTGGTTTTCCATGCCGCCGGAGTAGATCTGCACGAATCGCACATTGCGCTCAATCATGCGTCTGGCAATCAGGCATTGTCGCGCGAAGTGCGTGCACTTGGGATTGTCGAGTCCGTACAGTTTGCGAGTGTGCTCGGGTTCGCGATCAACGTCCATCGCTTCCGGCGCTGAGGATTGCATTCGATAGGCGAGTTCGAAGCTTTCGATGCGTGCCTGAAACGCATCGTCGGTCGGGTGACGATCTGCGTGCTGGCGATTGAGCCGTTGCAGCAGGTCGAGTTGTGCCCGCTGCTCGACATCATTCATTTCCTTCGCGCGATACATGTTGTCGATCGGATCGCCTTGCGGCTTGAGCCACGTGCCTTGATAAACACTGGGAATAAATCCCGCGCCCCAATTCAACGAATAGCCCTTGGGCAAACCTCGCCCGAGCGGATCGGACATTACGACAAACGCGGGCAGGTCCTTGCTCTCGCTGCCCAAACCATACGTAACCCACGACCCGACGCACGGGTACCCCATCTGCGTGAAGCCGGTGTTCATCATGAACAGAGCCGGACTGTGGTTATTCGACTTGGTGTAGCCTGAGTGAATGAACGCCATCTTATCGACGTGCTTGGAGAGATTCGGGAAGATCTCCGACACCCATTTGCCGCATTGACCGTGCTGAGCGAATTGGAACGGCGACTTCATCAGGGGACCAACAGCGTTCGCGAAGAAACCGGTAAAGCGATCAAAGCCGGGCAATTCCTGGCCGTCTCGCTTGATCAGTTCCGGTTTGTAGTCCCAGGTGTCGACGTGGCTGGGCCCGCCGTTGATAAACAGCCAGATCACTCGCTTCGCTTTGCCCGGAAAGTGCGGCGCCTTGGGAGCAAGCGGATTCAATGCCTTCCCCGAAGTGGCGGCGTAGGCAGCATTTCCCAGCAGACGTTCATCTTGGAGCAAGGCGGCAAGGCCCAACATGCCCGCACCGGCACCGGCCCGCGACAGCCACTGACGACGATTCCATAACATCGAGGAGATTCCCTGTGATCGGTCGTGCATGACTCACTCCACGTAAGCAAACTCATTCAAACTGAACAGCACTTGGCAGAAATCCGCGAGCGCGAGTTGCTCGGCATTGGCACGCCCATCGGCCGCATAGCGCTTTGCTTGCGAGTCAAGGAACTGCCGCGCGTCGGTGGACTCGGCATTTTCAGGCGGCCGGCCGATCGCGGACAGGTACGCCTGTCGCACGAGGAACTCCATTCGACTGTCGTTCCCCGCGTTGTTCTCGGGAACTTTTTCCGCCAGCAGTCGCGATGCGAAGCCGGAAGCGTACGAGCGCACGTGCGGGTTGTTCATGAACATCAACGCCTGCGGAGCTACCGTCGTGCTCGGACGCTCGCCGATACTCACCAGCGGCTCAGGTGCGTCGAAGATTTGCATCGACGGAATCAAGCGACTGCGTTTGATCATGAAATAAATACTGCGACGACGATGACCTTCGTCGAGCGACCCGGGGCCGTACATGGTGGCGTCCATCGTTCCGCTTACGGCGAGCATCGAATCGCGCAAGACCTCCGCCTCGAGCCGCCGGGGCACGTACCGCCATAACAGTCGATTCTCGGGATCGGTCTGCTGACCCGCCTCGCTGCTCTGACCATCCTGCTGGTACACCGCACTCATCACAATCAACTTGTGGATCGGTTTCAATCGCCAATCATTCGCGACCAATCGGTCGGCCAGGAACTCCAGCAACTCCGGATGCGTGGGCCGTTCACCCTGGGCGCCAAAATCATTGGGCGTCGCCACGATCCCGCGTCCCAGGTGATGTTGCCACAGGCGATTGACGATTACCCGGGCCAGCAGACTGCCCGCTCCCTTTTCGCCATCGGTCATCCAGGCCGAAAGGGCGCGGCGACGATGACTGACCTTTGAGCCTTCGGGAGGTGGCACAAACCACCTCGAAGGCGACGCCGTCTCCTGCTTGGGGTCAGTCCAAAAACCGGAAAACACTTGCAAGAAACCCTGCTCGGCAACCTGCTGCTTCTGTGTGACATCGCCTCGCTTGAGAAAATGAGTCTGCGGATAGAAATGCGGGAATCCGCGATCGTCCGCATGGTGTCCCAGCGGCTTCTGCCCCTCGGTCACGACCATCACTTGCGTGCGATTCGGTTTCGGCTTTTTCGTGGCATGTTCGTCGAGCTTGGCAACGAGTTGCTTCCACGTATCGTCGGTGCCACGATACCACTGCATTAACAGATCTCGCTGCGTCTTGGTCAGTTCGCCCTTGGCGGCGACGATCGCCAGGAGTTCGATCGTCTCCTGGGTTTGCGAGTTTCCATCAAAACCGACACCGGGCGCCGCGGTGGTTAACGCCAGTCGCGGGCGGCCGATGTTGTGACGGTTGTTCACCGTGAATTCCAGCTTCACAGTCAGCCGCGTTCCCGACTCAAATCCGATCGGGTCCTGAAAGTCAAAAATAGCGGCGTGATTCTTGCCAAATTGCGGATCAACAGCCCAACCGCTTTTCGGGTCGGCATCGAGCGATGACGCGATCGACAATCCGCCATCATTCTGCTGGAACGTCGCGCGGGGATTCTTCAGCTTGACCTCGACCGGCGGCGAGGATTTATCGAGCGGTTCGACGGTCGCACTGATGCGGCCCAGCGCGAAGTTTCCGTTTTCCGCCCGCCCGGGTCCGTTACGAGCGAGCCCCTCGTTGGCCATCGCCTCCAGTCGCATCGCAGTCAAGCCGCGCATCTGCGTCGTGATCGTGAAGGTGACTGTGTCGAAATCCGGATTGGCTCCGCCCGCGACATAGGAGCCGTCCGACTGACGGGTGAATACCTGGCCGTTCTGCGATCGCAATTCCGTCGGCGACGCAATGATCCAAACCGGCGATGTTTGTTCCGGCGAAGCTTTCTCCCCGTTGCTTTTCGACTGCGACGACTTTTCCCGTGCCGCCTTCAGCCACTGGTCGAATCGGGCTGGCAGTTCGTCCTTTTCAAATTTCTGCAACTGCTCGACCAACGGCTGATGCTCCGCCTCCCATTTTGCGAGTGCTTCGCGGTAGGGACCCGGGTTCAGATCGAGTTCCACATGCGCGCGAATCGCGGTGGTGAACGAGGCGAGCATGCGGTAGTAGTCGGCGGACGGGATCGGATCAAATTTGTGATCGTGACACCGAGCACAGCCGACAGTCAGCCCCAGCATCGAGGTGCCAACGGTGGCCAGCATGTCGTCAAGTTCATCGTAGCGAGCCGATTCGAATTCTTTCTCGGTGAGTTGCGTCGGGAACACGCCTGCGCCGAGGAAGCCGGTCGCCATTTGCGCGTACGGATTCTCCGGCTCCCACTCATCACCGGCGAGTTGCCAGCGCACGAACTGATCGTAGGGCAGATCGTTATTCATGGCCCAGATCACAAAATCGCGATAGTGATAGGCGTGCGGGCGGTCGTAGTCCTGCTCGAAGCCGTGGCTTTCAGCGAAACGGACCACATCCAGCCAGTGTCGCGCCCAACGCTCTCCGTATTGCGGCGACGCCAGCAGCTGATCGACCAGCTGCTCATAGGCCTTCGGATTCGAATCGTTGACGAACCGCTCCACCTGCGCGGGCGTGGGCGGCAAGCCGGTGAGGTCGAAGTACAGGCGCCGGATCAAGGTGCGCCGGTCCGCACGTGGTCGAGCGGTTAGTTTTGCTTCGGACTGCTTGGCGACAATGAACCGATCGATCTCTGTTTGAGCCCAACCGCCAGCGGGAAGTGCCGGGATCTTGACTGGCTGCAGCGGCTGGAATGACCAAAAGTCACGGGCTGCGGGGTCGATGCGGTTTTGCACCCAATCGTCAGGCCGCGCACCTTTATCGACCAGCGGCCGATCGTAGGGCGCACCCAGCTCAATCCATTTTCGAATCGAGGCGATCTGGCGGTCGGGCAGACGCGCCGCGTTGGCGGGCATGTGCGGTTCCACCCGGTGCTCAATCATCCCCAGCATGCGGCTTTCACCCGGGGCCTTGAGATCGACGGCAACGCCCTCCGCCCCGCCTTTCAATAACCCCTCCCGCGTGTTCAGGTCGAATTCCGACTCCAGCTTTTCGCCGCCATGGCATTTCAGGCATCGCCCCGTCAGAATCTGTCGCACCTCCTGACGAAACAATTCCAGTCCGGCCTTCATCTGCGCCGCGTGCTCCGGCTTGACCGGTTCGGCAGCGACCGCGTGCGAAGACGTGATCAGGCAACAGACGACCATTACCATCAGAAATGTGCGGCTAGTCAAAGTTCGCTCCCTCATCCGTTCCATTACCAAGTTCGTTGCGAGCAACCCGACATGGCGATCCGCAGGGATTCGCGACGCAGACGGTCGAATCACCGGTCGGTTCTCGTCTCGGGCGGACGACGCCGTCGCAACCTGCTGACCGGCAGTCCTGAGAAACCTTCCTAAGCGAATGCAAATTCCGACTGCAACAGTTACGCAGCTTTTTCGCCCGAAGTACATTCGCTGCGCAATGTATCACGCTGCCAGGGGCACTGCAAACTGCATGATCGTCGCGGCGGCATTGTGCCGAAGAAAACCTTGCGGCATCGCTTCAATTCAGGGATACTTTATCGTCGGCTTCAGGAGCGAACAATGCTATCGATTATGGACGACCACGGCCGCATGGGGCGGCGAAGTTTTTTGCGCGTAGGGAGCCTTGGCTTGGCGGGGATGTCGCTGCCGGGCTTGCTTCAATCGCGCGCCAGTGCAGCCGCGTCGCAGTTGCCGACCACCGACAAGTCGGTGATCTTCCTCTTCCTGCATGGTGGTCCCAGTCAAACGGAGACGTTTGATCCCAAGATGGACGCCCCCGCCGAGATTCGCAGTGCGACGGGCGAGCTCACCACCTCTATCCCGGGCATCACCTTCGGTGGGACGTTTCCCAAGCTCGCCAGCCTAGCTCATAAGTTTTCCATCGTTCGGTCATACCGCACGGGCGACGGCAACCACGACATCAAACCGATCGTCGGTCGCCAGACCATGAACGCGAACCTGGGTTCGCTATACACGCGGGTCGTGGGCACCAACCATCCCGACACGGGAATGCCACGTAACGTTGCCTTGTTTCCTCGCGCAGTCGATTCTTCGACCCAGCCCGCGAATTTCAGCTTCGGAAAATTCGACTCGTCCGGCAGCCTAGGTGCCTCGTACACCCCGTTTGTGCCTGGCGCAGGCGGTTCGTTTCAACAGGACCTTCAGTTGTCCCTGGAGCGTGCTCATCTGGATGATCGCCGCGCCCTGCTGACGCAACTCGATCGAATCCGTCGCGCCGTCGACTCCCAAGGCCTGCTCGAAGGTGTCGACCGCTTCCAACAACAAGCCTTTCAAACGATCCTGGGCGGCGTCGCAAACGCGTTCGACCTCAGCAAGGAATCGGAAAGCCTCATCAGTCGCTACGACACTGCCCCGCTGGTTCGGCCGGAGAACATCAGCCGCAAGTGGAACAACTACAACAACTATGTCGACAACGCTAAGACGCTCGGCAAACTCCTGCTGCTGGCGCGGCGGCTTTGCGAGGCAGGCTGCGGATTCGTGACCGTGACGACGAACTTCGTCTGGGACATGCACGCCGACGTCAACAACGCGACGGTCGAGGAAGGCATGCAGTACATGGGCACGCCGCTCGATCACGCCTTATCCGCGTTTATTGAGGACGTGGAGTCGCGGGGCCTTCGCGACAAGATTCTGCTGGTGGCGTCCGGAGAAATGGGCCGTACGCCGCGCATCAACGGGAACGGAGGCCGCGATCATTGGGGAGGCATCGCACCGCTGCTACTGTACGGTGGCGGATTGAAGATGGGCCAAGTGATCGGCCAATCGACACGCGACGGCGGGGAACCGCAATCGGAACCGCAAAACATCGAAAACCTGATTGCCACGATCAACCACACGTTGCTCAAGCTGGGCGAGGTCCGCTTAATGCGCAATCTGCCGGCCGACATGATGAACGTGCTCGCGCCCGCCGCACCCATTCCCGGATTGCTCGCGTGAGCCCCTCCTGCTGTCGCAACCACCGTCTCGCGTCGTCGCCGCATCGATCGCGTCGGGACTGCGATCGTCGCACGTTCCTGGCGGCATCCGCTGCGACACTCGCGTCTCCCTGGCTGGCATCGCCGTCTTCCGCCACAGAACCCCAGCGGGCGCAGATCGCCATCACGCTCGATCTGGAAATGAGCGCCCAATACCCGCGGCGCGATATCACCGAGTGGAACTACGAGAAGGGCAACCTCGATGACGCGACGAAGAACTATTCGGTGGAAGCGGCGAGGATTGCCAAAGAACGCGGCGGACTGATCCATTACTTCTGCGTCGGTCGCGTACTCGAGCAACCCAGTGCCGAATGGCTGAAGGAAATCGCCGCCGGTGGACATCCCGTCGGCAACCACACCTACGACCACGTCCACATGAAGGCGACCAAGCCGGAGGATTTGCAGTTCCGGTTTCAACGCGCACCATGGCTGGTCCAGGGCCGCACCGCAGCCGACGTGATTCGGGAAAACATTCGCATCACCAACGAGGCCCTGCGGGCGCGGGCTGGAATCGCTGTGAACGGTTTTCGCACGCCCGGCGGCTTCTCCAATGCACTCGACGACCGCGTCGATCTTCAGAATCTGCTGCTCGACCTCGGTTTCACCTGGGTCAGCTCGAAATACCCGGCGCACAAAATGAGCCCGCCGAAAGAGGCCCCGACGGCCGACATCTACGAAGCGATCGTCGCCGCCCAGAGCCAGGCGCAACCCTATCGGTATGAGAGCGGACTGGTCGAGATCCCGATGAGTCCGGTGAGCGATGTCAACGCGTTTCGATCCAACTACTGGAAGCTCGAATACTTCCTGAAGGCGATTCGCCTGGGAGTCGAATGGGCGATTACGAATCGTCGCGTGTTTGTGCTCCTTGCCCATCCATCCTGCCTGGTCGTTGAAGATCCGCAATTCGAGACGATTAAGCTGATTTGCGATCTGGTTCGCGATGCGGGCGATCGCGCGACCCTATGCGGACTCGACACCATCGCCGCCACCATGCCCAAGCCTGCATGATCGTCTCGCGGTTCGCTTCGCACCGCCGCGATTGAGCAACGCAACAATCGATCCTCACCATGAATTCTCTTCGCACACGTTCGGTCTTAGTCCACTTTCACTCGATCGGTTTTTGGAGAGCACTCGCCATGCAACCGCGTGCCAAGGCGACAGCCTGCTTAATCGCAACCTTGACACTCGCGGTTGTGATCGGTTCGTTTTCCGCCTTGCCGACCTGGTCTCAGGCTCCGGCAGACTCCAAAACCAGCCGCTTTGACCTGCCCCGCCTGCACGCGGCACTAGTCAACGCCATGCAAAACAAGAAGTGGGACGAAGCGGAAGCGATTTGCCGCCGCATGCTGGCCGCTCAACCCCACGACTTCCTCACGCTTTACAACTTCGCTTGCGCGCAGGCCCAACGTGGTCAATCAGACATGGCAATCGGAACCCTGGAAAAAGCGGTGGAATACGGATTCGCGGATGCGGCTCACGCACTGGCCGACGACGATCTGGAGTCGTTGCGTGGACGCGATCGATTCAACGCGGTCGTTGCCAAGATGAAAAGCACGAACCCGCAACAGGCTTTCGCAAACGCATTCACCCAGACGGTCACACCGTCGCTGGCGGCCGACGGTGTCCTGCTCGTGGACGAGGGAAACACTTATTGGAATTCCGTCGATGGCATCTTTCGCACCGTGGTGCGATTTCCGGAGCAGCGTTCCGCTCTCCCGATCGCAGAAAACCTCGGGCCGGCCGGCGATCTGTTGATCAAATGGCAAAAGGAGGGCACCGCTGCGGGCAACGCGGGCGACCTGTACGACAACCACGACACCGACCACTCGAATATGGATTACCAATGCTTCCCGCAATTGACGCGCGTCGAATACTCAGCCAACGCTCAGAGCGCGCACGTGCATCATGGATTGCAAACGCAATTCCTATTTAATGCACCCACACTTGGCAATTCTTCAACGGCAATCACCAACGGCCCGTTCTGGCGCAGTCAACCGCGACTGGCGCTGACCAATCCTCGCAACGCCGCATTCCTCGCCGCCCAGTACATGGGCAATCAAATCTACGTGTATCCCGAGCATCGCGACCACGACCCCGGGCACAATGGCCGCGATGCACAAGGACACGGCGATGTCTATCCGTGCAACACTCCCTATCTCCTCATCTCCCAAGGATCGTCCGGCTCCGATCGCGTCTTCTTGAATGCGATTGCCGCAACCATGGCGGCGTTTCAACCGGAAGTCAAAACGAAACTCGTTCAAACCGGACTGCTCATGCCGACCGTGCAGCAAATCCTGCGACGATCGATGAAAACCCTGGACAGTCCCGACGACTACTTCACGGGTAAAGCCCACCCCACCGTCTTCGATGGCGAGAAGCTCGATATCGTTCGCATGGTAACGATCGCCCATGAGATGACGGTCGACCTCATCCCGCCGATCGTCCGCCTGCAGGTGCTGGCCGAAGAACCCGCGATCCCGAACCGTGATTTCTTCGACGCAAATCCAACCGAGGCGCTCTGGAACACGCCGCAGGCGATTTGTCGCATCGCGAAATCGACGCGGTACCTGCGTCGCATGGTT
>JBJOLO010000571.1:0-6148 GCA_046045565.1 Planctomycetota bacterium
CCCTGATCAATGAGCCCTGATCAATGAGCCCTGATCAATGAGCCCTGATCAATGAGCCCTGATCAATGAGCCCTGATCAATGAGCCCTGATCAGCGGCGAGCCCGCGAATGAGCCAGCGGCAACCAGGCGCCATTTTCATGGCTGCTGGCCACGCACTGCTGGATGAAGTACATCCCCTCGACGCCATCGTTGACGTTGGGGTAGATCGTCGCATGGCGGTCCCACGTCCCGCCCGTTGCGCGGGTAACCATGTCGTCGTAGGCGAAGCGATACACATTCGCGAAGGCCTCGAGAAACGCTTCGGGGTGTCCGCTGGGCAGGCGGCAGGCGGCCTTGCCCCAATTCGACATGTAGGGAGCGTTGGGATCGCGGGTGTAGAGCTTGTGCGGCTGGCCGTTCTGCCGCAGCACCATCACGTTCGGCTCTTCCTGCCGCCATTGGATCGAGCCCTTGGTGCCGTCGATCTCGATGAACAAATCGTTTTCGCGACCGTGGCTGATTTGGGAGGCGGTGACGGTGCCGAGTCCGCCATTTTTGAAGCGGATCACGGCCGTGCCATAATCGTCGAGTGCCCGACCGGACTCGAAGGTTCGCAAGTGGCACGAAACCGATTCGGGAATCAGACCGGTCATGTAGCGAGCCAGATTGTAGGCATGCGTGGCGATGTCACCAAAGCAACCGGCCGCTCCGCTGCGAGCCGGATCGGTACGCCACGAAGCCTGCTTTTGCTCGCTGAGTTCCAAGCGACTTCGCAGCCAGCCTTGAATGTAGTTGGACCGAACTGCGTTGATTTCCCCGAGTTCTCCGCCCAGGATCATTTCGCGAGCCTGTCGCACAAGCGGATAGCCGGTGTAGTTGTGGGTCACGGCAAAGACGACGTTCGACTTGTCGACGGCGGCGGCGAGGTCCTCAGCCTGCTTCAGGTCGAACGTCATCGGCTTATCGCACATCACGTTGATGCCCGCCTCGACGGCCGCCTTCGCGATTTCGAAATGGGTGTGATTCGGCGTGGCCACGGAGATGAAATCAATCCGCTGATCGGCGGGCAGCTTCGATTCGGTATCGATCAGTTCCCGATACGAACCGTAGGCTCGGGCGGTGGGAATGTCGTAGTCGGCGGCTGACGCTTTGGCTCGCACCGGATCGGAGGAGAGCGCTCCGGCGACGAGCGCTGCGCGGTTATCGAGCACAGCGGCTGTTGCGTGAACACGTCCGATAAAGGAGCCCTGTCCGCCACCGACCAGAGCCATGCGAAGTTTCCGATTTAATTGACCATTTGTCGCCATGCTCGACACCTCCAAAGATTTGGGACCAAACAGGCCCCTGTTGTAGCAAAACGACCGGCCATCGCCAGAGCCGGACCGATCACGCGACCATGAAATTAACGATCCATCATTGAATTTCATCATCCATCGTTTAAAGCCGAAAGCAGAAACCAAAACACACTATTTGTACGGACGAGAGAAAGTCGCTAGGATGACGGCATCGTTCGGGCCTCTTGGTGTGCTCATTCCACTCGATTGAAGGAATCAATTTATGTTTGGATGGCTGAAGCAACCGTCGCGTTTACCTTTTCTGGCCGGACTGGGACTGGGCCTGCTTTTTGGCGTGGGGATGCTGATCGGTTCCATCGTCATCCAGCGGGATTATTCCCATCGGTCGGTTGCCACCCAGTTCCCCGAGCAGTTCCTGCGAGCTTCCACGGCCGATGCCGGCGATTCGATGGCGATTGCCACCGGGCCGATCACCGAAGGCATCGAAGGCGTGTTCTTCCTTGACTTCCTCACCGGCGGCATCAGCGGCGGCGTGATGAACCCCAAGACCTTGCGACCCCTCGGCGCGTTCGGTTACGACAGCGTCTATCGTGACCTGGGAATTCGCGACACCAACAAAGCACCTAAACTGCTGATGGCAACCGGCACGACGAACGTGCGGTCGTACACGGGCGGTGTCACGCTGGCGGACTCGATCGTCTACATCTGCGACACCAGCACCGGCAACTACGCTTGCTACGGATTGCCTTGGAACAAAGCGGCGATCAATTGGAACACATTCCAGCCGGTCCCGATGGTGCTGCTTGGCACGGGCAGCGCACGAGCTGCTAAGGTTCGCGAGTAGTACTGGAATGAAACGCGGGAGAATCGCCGGGCAGATCTGCATGCCCGGTACGGAATGATGAACGTGATCGTAAATGGCGAAGCACGCGAATTGTCGCCCGGGATGACGATCGCAGAATTGATTGAGCTGGTCGGAGCCAACGCTCGCTACGTTGCCGTCGAGGTCAATCTTGCCGTGGTGCCCCGCTCCCAACACGCCTCCCTGCGCATCGCCGACGGCGACCAGATCGAACTGGTGACGCTCGTCGGCGGCGGCTGAATCGCACGCCATCGGACACTCTCCCGACGCTCGCTGCGACCGGACACGGCTCGTCCTCGCATCCGGTTCTGTCCTATCCCACCTGCTGCGCCCCACTTGTTGCGTACCACTTGCCAGCGGCAGTCGAATCGCGTAGAGAAGCGATATGGCTAGTAGCATTCCTTCGTCCACGACACCGTCGCACGCGTCAATCTCCGAGCTATCGCCCCTGCGCATCGGCCCGCATACCCTTGCCAGCCGGTTGATTGTGGGAACGGGCAAGTACGAGACATTCGACTTGATGCAGCAGTCGCTGGAAGTTTCCGGGACGGTCTGTGTTACGGTGGCGGTGCGTCGCGAGCGATTGTATGACGGGCAGGGGAAAAACATCCTGGATGCACTCGATCCGTCACGATACCTGCTGCTGCCGAACACGGCAGGCTGCTACAACGCGACCGATGCGGTGCGTTGTGCAAGGCTGGGACGGGAAATCCTTCGCAGCCTCGAGAATCCCGGAGCGGACTGGGTAAAGCTGGAAGTGCTGGGCGATAGCCGATCGCTGCTTCCGGATCCGGTGGCCACGTTGGAGGCGACCGAAAAACTGGTCGCCGATGGATTCCAGGTGCTGTGCTACACCAGCGACGATCCTGTAGTCGCGCGACGCCTGAAGGCGGCGGGAGCTGCCGCGGTGATGCCGGCCGGCAGCCCGATCGGATCGGGACAAGGGATTTTGAATCCCAACAACATTCGCATTTGCCTGGAGTACCTCAAGGAAGACGACCCGGATTATCCCGTGATCATCGATGCGGGGGTGGGAACCGCGAGCGACGTGGCGCTGGCGATGGAATTAGGAGTCGACGGCGTGCTGCTCAATACGGGCATTGCCCACGCTCGCGACCCGGTCTTGATGGCGGCGGCGATGCGAGCGGCATGTGAGGCCGGGCGATGGGCCTATCTTGCGGGCCGGATTCCCAAGCGACTGTACGCGACGGCGAGCAGCCCGGAGGAGGGCGTGATTTCCACGCGTCCGCATTGGGCGAACCCCGCGCATACCCAGCCCCCCCAGGCCGAGCCAGCTCCCGCTTCGCGGCAGACAAAGTAGCGGCTCGACAGTAGCGGCTCGACAGTAGCGGCTCGAATGACGAATCGATTTTCGCTGCGCCCGAGTTCGGTTTTACCCGAGCGTTCAAAAGCCTGATCGCTTACCTGCTTGATCGCGGCTCAGGCTGCTCGATCATCTGCAGATAAATGACGGGGCGGAGCAAGCCGAAAAACGCCACCACGGCGGGTGTGGCGATTCCCAAGGTCATGATGCACAGGACCGTTCCCACGGCTCCCGAAATGATTTCCACACAGAACGCGGACGACTTGGTGCCGTGCATCATCTGCGTTGACTCGCGGATGGCCTGCCACAATCCGCGGCGTTGGTCGACGATCAACGCGATCACAAGGTAGGTACGGTAGTAGAAGATGGCGGCGGCAACGGAGCCGAGCAGCGCGGCAAGAATCCCGAAGACGATCGCCAATCCGAGACGCTCGGTATTCCAGCACCATGCGGCGATCAAGCCGAACGGCAGCACGCCGAAACCGGCGCCGATCGAGAACGTACACAATTGCAGCCCCAACGTGCTCGCATAGTTCCACAACGACGGAGTGAGTGCTGAAAACCGGCTCTGCCCCGTCCGCACCAACTGCAAACCGTATACGGTCACCGCCGCCTGGAGCCAGGCTCCCATCAGCAGCGATACCGCATTACTCGCCAATTGAAACCCTATCCCGCGCAGCGGATCGTCCATACCGCCGAGCCACAGTTCCAGTGCGACCAGGATTCCGGTGCTGGATAATTGCAGGAACAACAACAGGGCCGCAAAACCGCTTGCCGCCAGCGGTCGCCGTCGGAACGCCGCCCAGGTCGCGAAGAGGATCTCGTCGATCGACTGGGGGACCGGTCGCAACCCGGAACCTACCAACTCCGTCTCCGACAGATCGCGGGGGATAGCGTAGGGATTCAGATTCACGGCAGCCAGCGGCACGCTGAGCACGGTGCGACAGCCCGGACAGCGGACGCGTTTTCCGGCTGCCGCTTCCGGCATCCGCAGCGCCGCTCCGCAACTCGGACATTTTGTTTCGACCGCCATGTTCTCGCGCCACCCGGTTTTTCAGCCGCCGGTTTTTCAGCCCCAGGTTTGTTCGCCCCAGGTTTTTCAGACACAGTTTTTTCGCCAGCCGGTTTTCTTGCCACGGGGCCTCCGCCGGGTCAGCGAACATGGTGGCGATTTTTGTCGTTCGCTGCAATCGCGTAAGCCGATCCGGCCATGGTCAGTGCTGCCCGATCTTGATAAGTTGACTGCCATGACCTCTCCGCTCGACATTCTCGGCCCCAACGGGCGCATCGCGGCTCGTCTGCCGCGGTATGAATGCCGCGAGCAGCAATTGGCGATGGCCGATGCCGTATCGCAAGCCTTGTCTGCGGGGCGTCACTTGGTCGTGGAGGCGGGGACGGGAGTAGGCAAGAGTTTCGGATATCTGGTCCCCGCGGTGCTCGCGGTGACCTCCGACAACGGGCCTCGTCCGGAAGGCAGCAAAAGCCGTCACATCGTAATCTCGACGCATACGATCAGTTTGCAGGAGCAGTTGATCAGCAAGGATCTGCCGTTCCTGCGGAGCGTCATGCCCAACGAGTTTACGGCGGTGCTGGTGAAGGGACGCGGCAACTACCTCAGTCGCCGGCGGCTTTCGATTGCCGCGGGCCGAGCCCCCTACCTGTTTCAGGCGGAGCGCGATTTCGAGGACCTCAACCGGATCGTGGCCTGGACGAAGCATGCCAAAGACGGGTCGCTTAGCGAACTCGACTTCCGTCCTTCCGGTCAGGTCTGGGATGAGGTGGCCAGCGAGACAGGCAACTGCCTGGGTCGGCAATGCAGTTATCACAAGGACTGCTTCTACTTCGCAGCCCGACGGCGGATTAATCACGCTCAAATCCTGGTCGTGAATCACGCATTGTTCTTCAGCGACCTAGCCCTGCGGCGCGTGAATGCCAGCTTGTTGCCCGACTATGAGGCGGTGATTTTCGACGAGGCGCATTCCTTGGAGTCGGTCGCCGCGGACCACTTAGGACTGAGTGTGACCTCGGGGCAGATCCAGTACACGCTGAATCGGCTGTATAACCGCCGCACCGGTCGCGGCTTACTGGTGGTGCTCGGCTTGGACTCGCTACAGTCGCAAACGGCGAACCTTGCGGATATTGCGGAGAATTTTTTCGAAGCGATTCGCGATGCGATGGAATTTCCGGCCGACGGGAACTCGGGCAGCTTACGCGTTCGCTCGCCGCTGCCGGTCGATGACCGTCTGAGCCCCGCCATGCGGGGTCTTGCCAAACAGATTGAACGATTCGCAAGCGGGTTGAAGCAGAACAGCGAGCGGCAGGACCTGGTCGCGGCCCACCAGCGACTGGAGGCGTTGGCCGGCGAGGTGGCGACCTGGTGCGAGCAACAACTGGCGCACGCCGCGTACTGGGTCGAAACGCGACCGAATCGGCACGGCCTTCCCCGCGTAACCCTGGCTGCCTCCCCCGTGGATGTCGGTCCTATCCTGGCGGAACACCTCTTCAGCAAAACGCGAAGTGTAATCCTGACGAGCGCGACATTGAGCGTCGGGCAGAACCCGTCCTTCGATTTCTACAAAACCCGGATCGGCCTGACCCATTGCGACTCGAAACGGCTGGGCAGCCCGTTTAATTATGAACAGCAAGCCCGGCTCATTTTGCTCGACGGCATGCCCGATCCCAGTTCG
>JBJOLO010000604.1:0-14649 GCA_046045565.1 Planctomycetota bacterium
GATGCCGATGCAGCGGGTAAAAGATTGCATGCAAAGCTCGATGCGGATCAGGATGGAGGTCTGAGTCGGGACGAAGTGCGGGAGGCTTTGTTGCCAGAAAGTTTCGAGCGAATCGACTCAGACGGTGATCGATCGCTGACTCTTGCGGAACTCGTTGCCAGTCATGATCGCGTCGCCGACCAATTGCCCAATTACGCGATTCCCGAACTGAATGGTGTCGGAGCGATGGAAATCTTTGTGAGCACGGCGGAGGGGGTGTGCGATTTTATCAGTTCCATGGACACCGGTCGCATCCAGGAATGGAATACGTGGTACCACCTTCTCAATTGCGGATTCGCAGTCAAAGTTAGCGGTGAAACCGATTTTCCCTGCATGAGTAGTCGTCGCGTGGGGCAAGGGCGAGTCTATGTGCAGCTTGGTCCGGGTGCAAAACTCGATTTTGACAAATGGTGCGGAGGCTTGGCGTCAGGAAAATCGTATGTTTCCGATGGATACGCGCACGCTCTGGATTTCGCCATCGAAGGAGTCCGGCCGGGTGATGAGTCACTGCGTATCGACAAACCGGGAAAGCTGGATGTCCACGCGAAGGTTGCATTCGCGTCCGAGATGCCTTTGAGCGTTGCGCAGGGGACGAAAGCTCCCGTTGGGGGTAGGCGATTCGTTGGTGATACGGTGGAGTTGCATGGGGAGCGAAACGGAGAATGGATCCAGCGGGAACCGCAGTTGGTAGAATTAATCGTGAACGGGAAGGTGGCGAAGACATGGAACGTGCCGGCGGACGGCAGAATCCACGATTTACAGACGCAGATCACGATCGAGCGAAGTGCTTGGGTTGCTCTACGCCACTTCCCACAGTTTCATACGAATGCAGTCGAGGTCATCGTTGAATCCCAGCCCATACGCGCCTCTGCGAGGAGTGCTCGATGGTGCCTTGAGTCGATCGACCAACTTTGGAGAAACCGTCGAGAGCTGATCGCAATCCATGAGCGTGCTGACGCCGAAAAAGCATTTGAGCGAGCCAGAATCGAATTTCGGCGGAGATGGGAAGCGGCGATGGACGACGAACGGAGTGAATAACCTGGCGTCGAGAGCATCGCACGAACTCTCCGCATGATGCGATTGCCATCAGGAATATCGAAAGCGGAGCGAGAATCACGGTACCCACGAGGCAATAGAATGAGCCAACCTAAGATTGCCAATGCAGATGGCGTCCAGGATTTACCAACGCCGGATCAATTTCCGGAGGCGGATGTCGTCATCTTCGATGGGAACTGCTTTTTTTGCAAAGGTCAGGTCGCGAGGCTGAATCGACTTGATGGCCGGAATCGGTTGGCCTTTATCTCGTTGCATGACGAAAGCGTCGCTCGAAAATATCCGGATCTGACGCACGACCAAATGATGAAGCAAATGTACGTCATCGATCGTCATGGTGGTCGTCATGGTGGTGCGGTCGCGATTCGATACCTGTCGCGGCGATTGCCCAGCCTGTGGCTTTTGGCTCCGCTGCTGCACATCCCGTTCACGCTTCCGCTCTGGTCCTGGCTCTACAACCAGATTGCGATTCGACGCTATCGCATGAATCCGCCCGGCAACTGCGAGAACGGCGCCTGCGAAATCCACTTCCGCAAATAAACGCACTCCAACACACACACGCTGCCATCTCCCGGAGCCGAACGGACGAAAACGCGTGTGGATTGGATCAGCCGGTTCGGGATGCGCGTGTATTGGATTCGTGTGTTCCGGGGTTAGCGGAGGTGGCGGATCGCGTTTTGGAAGATTTGGAGGCCGTCGCCGGGGTCGCGGCCTTCGTTGCGAGTCCAGCGTGGGTGGTGCGTTCGATCGATGTGTCGTTCCGGATGGGGCATGAGTCCGAAGACGCGGCCGGTGGGATCGCAGATGCCCGCAACGTTGGCTTGCGAGCCGTTGGGGTTCTGCGGATAGGGGATCGATGCGGGATTGTCGAGCGGATTGCCGGTAGCGTATCGCAAGGCAAGCTGCCCATGCTGCTCGAGTGCTCCCAGCGTCTCGCCATCACGCGCCACGAATTTTCCCTCCGCATGCGCGATCGGCAGGTAAAGGGAATCAATCCCCTGCAGGAAAACACAGGTGTTGCCTGTCACGCGCAGATGGACCCATCGGTCTTCGTACTTTCCGGACTCATTCATCGTCAGGGTGGCGGGGTGGCCGTGGGCGTCGTCTGACAAAAGCACTCCTGACTTGATCAGCACTTGAAATCCGTTGCAGATGCCCAGGATGAGTTTTCCAGCCGCCTTGAACTCGGCCAGAACATTCGCGAGGTGCTTACGAATGTGTGTTGCGAAAATTCGCCCCGCTGCCAAGTCGTCGCCAAACGAGAATCCACCCGGCACACAAAGCAACTGGTACTGCAGGAGCTCACGAGGCGACTCGAGCAGTCGATTGATGTGGAAAATCTCCGGGGTTCCACCAGCCCGCTCAAAGGCGTAGGCCGTCTCCTGGTCGCAATTCGTTCCTGGAGCTCGAACAATTAGTACGCGAGGGTTCGCCATGATTACTCCGAATTAGCTCAGATGTATTCTTCATCGCGGGCGTTGCCGCGCATTCGATCCGTTTCACATCACCATCGAAGTGGCGACTGCCATGCTTCTTTCAGGTCGGAAATGTCGTATTCCCAAGCGGGCTCGGCAGCACCGAAATCGAAACGCAGTGTCTTGGAACTGCCGACTTCACCCACCAGCCCCCATGCAGTGTCGCTCAGGCACTGTTCGAATGCGGCACGATGAGCGACAGGAACTTCCACGAGGAATCGCGAGTTTGATTCCGAGTAGAGTATTGCCGCGTAGCGTTGGGCGCCGGTCAAACCCGGGAGATCGGCTGGAATCCGATCGAGCGAAATCGTGGCCCCGGTTCCACCCGCGAAAGCCATTTCCGCGATCGCGACGGCCAGGCCGCCTTCGCTGAGGTCGTGACACGCTCGCACGAATCCTTGTCGAATTGCTGCGTGGATCCGCTGGAACGTTACCCTGGCTGTTTCGACTCGTAGTTCAGGAACCTGGCCGCCCGTGAGTCCGTTCACCAGCGACAGATGGGAGCCGCCCAATTCGGCATACGTCTTACCAACCACGTACAGCAAATTCCCCGGCGATTTCAGATCCATCGTGACGCACCGCCCGACGTCGTCTACTTGCCCCAAGGCGCTAATCAGGAGGGACGCCGGAATCGCGATCGTATTGCGTGTGCCGTCGACCGTATAGCTGTATTCATTATTAAGACTGTCCTTGCCGCTGATAAACGGCGTGCCGAGTGCGATGGCAACGTCGTGGCATGCCAGCGCGGCTCGTACCAGCGACCCGAGTGTCTCGGGCCGATCAGTGTAGCCCCAGCAAAAATTGTCGAGAATGGCGATGCGATTGGGATCGGCACCTACTGCCACGCAGTTCCGTACGGCCTCGTCGATCGCACTTGCCGCCATCGAATACGGATCGAAATCCCCGAAGCGCGGATTCATCCCGCAGGCAATCACCAGTCCGCGTCGCGATTTCAAGACGGGACGCACGACCGCAGCATCGCTTGGTCCGTCGTTGCAAACGCCCACCAGCGGCTTGACCACGCTGCCTGCTTGGACTTCGTGGTCGTACTGGCGAATGATCCATTCTTTGCTCGCGACGTTCAAACTCCCCAAGATCCGAGGGAGGCAGTTTTTCAGGTCCGCTGCACTGATGTCGGGGGCAGTTCCGCTCGCGGTCGTCAGCGGTTGGACGGGAGGCGGAGAGTACACTGCGTCACGAACGATCGGTGGCCGGCCACCGTGCAGAAACTCCATGCTGAGGTCGCCCACTTCGTGGCCCTCGTAAAGCAGTCGTAGGCGGCCTGTGGGAACAAATTTTCCCAGGATCGTCGCTTCGACGTTTTCCGAGAGGCACAACGCATGGAATTCCTCCCAGGATTCCGGTGGAACCGCCAGGATCATGCGTTCCTGGGCTTCGGAGATCCAGATCTCGGTGTAGGAAAGCCCCTGGTATTTGAGCGGTGCTTTTTCCAGCCAGACCTCGGCACCGATTTCCTCGCCCATTTCGCCGACGGCACTGGAGAAGCCTCCCGCACCGCAATCGGTAACCGCTCGGTAAAGTTGCTTGTCTCGAGCAGCAAGCAGCACATCCAGCACCATTTTTTCCGTGATGGCGTTTCCGATTTGCACGGCACCGCCGGAGACCGCTTCACTTTCGCTGGTGAGTTCAGCGGAGCTGAAGGTGGCACCATGGATTCCATCGCGACCCGTGCGGCCGCCCAGGGCGACAATCCAATCGCCGGGTTCCGCCTTCTTGAACGACTTGTCACGGGGAATCAAACCGACATTGCCGCAATAAACGAGTGGATTGCCGACGTAGCGAGGGTCGAAGTAAACGGCGCCGTTGACCGTCGGGATTCCCATCCGGTTGCCGTAATCGCGAACACCCGAAACCACGCCTTTCATGATCCTGCGAGGGTGAAGCGTGCCGGGCGGCAGGTCGGACGAGGGGGTGTCCGGCGGAGCGAAACAGAATACATCGGTGTTGCAAATTGGTTTTGCGCCGAGGCCGGTACCAAGCGGATCGCGAATGACGCCTCCGATTCCGGTGTTGGCTCCGCCGTACGGTTCGAGTGCCGAGGGGTGATTGTGCGTCTCGACCTTGAAAACAACGTTGAAATGCTCATCGAAGCGCACGATACCCGCGTTATCGCGGAAGACGCTAACGCACCAGTCATCCTGACCCAGCCGTTCTCGAATGGTATTGGTGGCGGCGAAGATGGTTTCCTTCAGCATGTTCTGGAACGATCTCGCTCCGCGTTCATCACGATACGCGATACGTCCAGCCAGGGTCTTGTGGCTGCAATGTTCGCTCCACGTCTGCGCGATCGATTCGAGTTCAATATCGGTTGGATCGCGTCCCAGTTCGCGAAAGTAGTTTTGGATTGTTTGCATCTCGACCAAGGTGAGATACAGCTGACCCTGTTTACTAAGCGTCATGAGCGCTTGATCATCCAAGTCGCGCAGCGCAACCGTAACGCGTCGGAAGGCATAGGTCGATCCGAGTTCCAGTTGCTTCAACTGCAAGGGACCGATGACGACTTGTTCGATGGAGTCGTTTGCGAGAATTTTAGCGCACAGTAACGGCAATTGGGCGGGCTGGATTCCGCTGACCCAATACTTGCGCAGCGTCCGCACAGCTTCGACGGAAACTCCGAGGCGTGCCATGGTCTCAGCGGCACTTAATGCCACGGGATCCATCACGCCCGGTTTGGGCAGCACGTGCACCAGGTAATCAAACGAACCGGGTGGTTGAGCGAGTGCCGCATCCCCCACGGGCGCGAGCACGGTGGATTCGACAATCGAATCGGAAAGCAATTCACTCGCGAGTTGCTCGACTTGCTTACGGTTCAGTTCACCCTGCACCAGGTAGCCCTGTGCGGCGGCTAAGTTCAGGTTTTTCCCGAAGTCGAAATCTCGCGCGGCTGCCAGCGCTGCGCGGCCGATCAAGTCAGGTTGACCGGCGGCCGGATAGACATCAATTTCCCACAGCGTCACGGATCGCTTTACCTTCCTGCAGAAGTTCGCGTAGAGCGTTCGGTTCTTCGCGCTCCATCGCGCGGCGAAACGCTCGAAGTTGATCAATCATTTTATCGATACCGCGAGACGTCCATTTCCTATTGTCGGCGAAAATCTGCGCCCACAATTCGACGTCGCCCGAGGCAACTCGCGTCGTATCGCGCCAGCCGCTGCCCACCAACGGCAAATATTTTTTTGCGGTAACGCCGGCCAGTGCGGCGGCGACAAGGTGTGGCAAGTGGCTGACACAGGCCATCGTTTCGTCGTGCACCGCCGGAGTCATCTGCGTCGTGCGAGCACCCAGACTTGTCCAGAATTCAATCAATCGCGACAGGTGATCTTCGCGGGTTCGCGAGGTCGGGGTGAGGATTACATTGCGGTTTTCAAATAAGCTGTCGCTGGCATGTTCGGGTCCCGATTTTTCGCTGCCGGCGATCGGGTGGCTGCCAATGAAATAACCGTGACAACTGGGAAACCGGCCATGCAAATGATAGTCCAGCGCCGCGACGATACTGGCTTTCGTACTGCCGACATCCGTGATGAGTGCCTCCGGGCGACAGCACTTCGCTGCCGACTTTACCGTTTCCACGACATCCGCAATCGGCGTACAGACCACGATCAGTTCGGCGTCGCGCGATCCTTTCTCCAAATTGGTAGTGCCCACATCAATGGCATGCCTCGCCAGCGCCTTCTTAAGCGACGACTGGTTGCGGCCAACCCCAATGACCTGCCGGGCCAGCTTTCGGCTATGCAGAGCCAATCCGATCGAACCACCCAAGAGTCCGACTCCGACGATCGTAACGGTTTCCCAAACGGTCGTTTTGGCCATGATGGTCGATCTTTTTTGATCGGTTTGGGATGGTCGGGACGGGAGGGATGACTACCGCGGTTCGAGCACCGCGACCTGACGCGGCCCTAATTCTAGCAAACGATTTCGCCGTTGGGGCGGGGGCAACAAAAGCCTATCTTTTCGCAGAAAAACGGCTTAAGCTGGGGCTGCTTCGTGGTGCCTGCGAATGTGTCGGGGTGGGACGTGACGTTCGGTGTGCGTCGAAGATGGTGCCCTAGGTCCTTGGTCGTTTGAGCTACGAACGGACGCGGCATCGGAGTTACTTTGAAGGGGGTGCGAATTTGTCCGATTCGACGTCATCGTCTCCAACACCCGTGTCAGCTGCGTTGCGCGATCTGTTTCGCCCTCGAATCAGTTTGAAGCACTTGGTGCTGTTCCTGCGCCGGTCCGCGACTGCGATGAACGCGGGGATCGATGTGCGCACTTTCTGGGAGATGGAATCGAAACGCGCTCCTGCCCGTTATCAGGATGCCTTTCAGGGGATTTACCAGCAAGTGTCGGCTGGCGACACGCTTGCCGAAGCGATGGAGGCCCAAGGCGATTTTTTTCCGGTCATGGTGCGGGAACTGGTTGATGTGGGGGAGAAATCCGGACGCCTCGAGCAGGTATTCGATCGGCTTGCGGAATACTACACCCACCTCTCCCAGCTGAAGCGAACTTTTCTCTCGGGGATCGCGTGGCCGATGATGCAACTCGGCGCCGCCGCACTGATCATTGGATTTCTCATCTGGTTCGTCGGCGAAGTCCTGCCCGCAATGGGCGGACAGGCGGTCGACTTGTTGGGGTTCGGCTTGGTTGGCAATTCCGGCCTGCTGGTTTACCTGGCGATGATCGCCGGGTTCGTCCTATTTTGCGTCATGGTGTACTCGGTGATTCGCCGACGGTTGTTCGGCGATCTGCCGCTACGCTTGATCCTGCGGATTCCTTACCTGGGGAGCACGCTGGAGACGATGGCGCTCGCGAGACTCACATGGACGCTTTCCATGTGCCTGGAGTCGGGCGTCGATGCAAAACAATCGATGCGACAAGCTTTGCGCAGTTCTCACTTGCCGCCGTACGTGGCCGTTTCTCGGAAAGTCGAAGACTCCATTCAGGCCGGTGACCAGTTTCACGAGGCGTTGCGCAACGCTGGCGAGTTTCCGGACGAGTTTCTAAACATGCTTGAGACTGCCGAGATTTCCGGAGCTTTGTCCGAGTCGATGTTGTTGTTGTCAGAGGAGTATTCGCGAAGAGCGGAGTCAGCGACCCGAGTGCTTGTGACGTTTGCGACCTATGCCATTTGGGGCGCAGTCGCGACGGTCATCGTGATCCTGATCTTCAAACTCGCCATGTTCTACATCGGCATCTTGCAAGGGGCTCTGCGCGACGCGCAAGGGTTTTAGCGTCGGCTCCGGTTGCGTGTTGCGAGCGAACAACCGAAGCGGAGACCGGAACGAGCACGGGCTCACGCATCGGTTGCATGAGGGAAGCCGCGTCGCCCTTGAGCGAGGCTCTACATCGCCTAACGACGCGGCGCAAATACCAAATCGCACTGCCAGGATCGCATGTTTTGGCTCTACCAGCGTTTGGCGACTTACGATCGCATGAACGCGAGCGAATCGCGGCAGAGTTGCTCTTCGCTTTCGAACATCCGTCGCCAGATCTTGGTGGCCGCCGCCAGTTCCGGCAGCGCCAACCCGAATGCCTCGACCATCAACCAGCCCTGGTAATTGATTTGACGCAGCGCGTCGAAGTTTTCACACCAACGCACGTTGCCTTTGCCCGGCGTGCTGCGATCGTTCTCCGAAATGTGGACGTGGCACAGCACATCCGCGCAAGCATGGATGGCGTGATTGATGCTCTTCTCTTCGATGTTGGCATGGAAGGTGTCGTACATCATCCGGCAGTTCGGATGATTCACTTCGCGAACAAATTTCGCCGAATCGGCGTGCGTATTCAGCAGGTAAGTCTCGAAGCGGTTCAGGGCTTCGACGCCGAGCGTGACGTGCACTTTGCCGGCGTGTTCGGCAACCTGTCGCATGCTTTCGATGCCCCAATGCCACTCGTCGACTGTCGGGCCTTTACCGCTGAAGGCACCGAGTGCGGAATGGTAGGGGCCGACGAGCGTTGTGGCGCCGACAGCCGCACAGCAATCCAGTACGCGTTTGGTGTTTTCGACGCCTTTGGCCCGAACCGAGGCATCCGGACTAATGGGATTGTCCTCGACACCCCGCACCGTCACGGCGGTGCGTCCCAGACCGAGGCTATCAAGCTTTTTCCCCCAGGTAGCATAGTCCAGATTGGTATTGAAGATCGGCAATTCGACGCCATCAAAGCCGAGCCGCTTGATCATTTCGAGCACGGGCATCATTCCATCGTGCAGTTCGCCAGTCCACAACAACAAATTCATTCCGAACTTCATGCAGTTTCTCCCGTGAGCAATTCAGCTTGTCGCTCGCGAACCAATCGTCGCGCCGCCGGCAGCAAGCTGCAAAAGGAAGGGGCTAATTCCGGCAAACCCACGCGTTTCATCACCATGTTTAAACGCCACAGCAGTTTGGCATCCTCGGCATAGTCGTACAAGAACCTCGCCGCGCAAAATCGCGGAATCCAGGCGGCCAATTGCGTGGTTTGGCGAACCGCCATTTGATTGACCGCTTCTTCGACGAGCAACGGTTGGATCGACGCCATCGCTTGATAGTAGCGATCGAGTAGCGACGGGTCGGCGGCAGCGAGGTTTGCATCGAGCAGGATTTCCACCAGGATGTGGCCGACGAAACTGGGACGCAACGAGTCGTCCGGCCCCAGCGTCTCGCGAGTGCGCCGGGAAAACTCAAGCGACAATTCGACAAACGCTCGCGTTTCATGGAACCAGGCATCGTCGCGGTGGTGTTGGACGATCCCCCGTGCAACCGCAGCGATCTCCGGCTGCGGATGATCGACGTGAGGCTCCGCGTGTTTGGAACGCACGCGATTCGTTCGATCCACGACGCGCAACCAATCAGGGACGGCGACACCGGCGGTGAGATACGGGTCATGAAGCAGGTGTCGTGCGTGTGCCAGGTAGTTCACAGCGAAATACAAAGCCCTAAATGGTCTCAAGTTTCCGATCGGGCAAAGTTTAACGGTTGTAGCGGCAGATCCGTTTGTTGTGAACGTGCCGTGCCGTGTTGAGTGCCTGTTCGGATTGTAGCGGCGAGGTTGGGCCTTTTGAGGTGGGGTGGTAACGGATCGCCGGTTTTCGCCGAAAACTCGGCGTGTGGCTGCCGATTGGTTTATGTGGCTGGTGCCGATTGCAGTCCGCAGGTGGGATTGCGACCGGCAACCGGTTCTCCGCGAAAGGTCGACGATGGTTCCCATTTCACGCCGAGATCGCACCCTGCGAGTCAGTCTTGCTGTCTCCGCTGGCTTGGCAGCATTGTGGGGCGCTCCATACATTTCTTCTGCCATTTTGGAAGGCGATCGCAACGCCACGCATGCGGTCCAAGAGCCGCAGCAGTTGCCGACTTCGGTTTTGGAGACCAACGGGCGTACGGTCGTTGCACCGGCGCACTGGGACGGAACTTCCCTCGATCCGGATAACAGCGGTTCCTCGGCGTTGCCCCCGCCGCTTTTGCGAGAGTCCCTCCCGATGACTCCGTCGTTGACCGATACGGTTGCGACTGCGCCGTCTGCGATGAAGTCCCTTGCGACCGTTCCCCCTTTGAAAAGCAGCGGCAGCGACTCGGAGTCTCCTGCGTCAAAGACACTGCCTCGCCGATCCCCGTGGGAAGAACGACAACTTTCCCCAAGTCGATCGGCCGGCCAACCGCAGCGGTTGCCACCCGTAGACGAGTCACCCGCGAGCACAACGACGATTGCTGGTCCGGAGTTAGCGCCACCCGTGAGTCGTTCGCGTAACGACGACGAAGGCTTGGGTGCGCAAGTACAAGACGAGCCGCAGCAAATAGAACCGCTCGATGTGCCGACGCTCTCGCAAGGTACGCGCGAACCCGAGGCAGTTGAGGGTGATCCACTGCGTTCGGAACTGGGTGAACAACAGGAACAACGAACGGAAACGCATGACTCCTTGTCGGACGGACAGCAAGTTCGCGAGACGACAGAGCGATTTCCGAAACGGGAAGCGGAGACCCTGCCGACAACCGCTCCTTCTCTTCCGCCCATCGAGTCAGAGCGCTCGCGCGTTCGATTGGAACCGCCCGTTCCGGATGCCGGTTCGAACCTGGAACCGACGGTCCCGAAGTCGGATGCATCGACCTTGCAGAAACTCGTATCTCGACCTCAGGTTCCCGCTCGCCCGACGGCTCCGGAATTCCGGTTGAACACGGGCATGGCCGAGCGTGCGGACTTGTTGGCGAGGAAGGGGATGTCGCTGACGGTTCGCGGTGCCTTCTATTCCGCCCGTGCCGAGTTCATTCAAGCCTTGCGACTGGTCGCTCAGGGGCTGGATGCGGAAACAGGCGGCACCGATCGTTCCCGAGCGTTAGCGAATGGCCTTCGCGCGCTGGAGGAAGCGGAGTCCTTTATGCCCCGCGGCTCGCAGCTCGAAGCCGATTTGAACCTCACCACGTTGATTCAAGCACACCGGACGCCCGTTTTGAAAGAGCGTGATCCGGGTGAGTTGAGTCCGTTGATGGCGATGCACGAATACTACAACTACGCCCAAGAGCAATTTGGTGTGGCGTTCGGTCATGAACCGTCCGCATCGCTCGCGCTTTTCGGGTTAGGAAAAATCGAAACGGTCATGGGATCGAGCGGCAACACACAGAATCGATCGGCGATTCCACGAGCCATCGCGTTCCACCACGCTTCGCTGATTGTGGACAACACCAACTATCGCGCCGCGAATGAGCTCGGGGTTTTATTGGCCAGGTGCGGTCAGTGGGAGCAAGCTCGGGACGTGCTGCAAATGGCGGCACGAACGTATCCTCAGAGCGAGATCTGGCACAACTTGGCGAAGGTCCACGAGCGGCTTGGAGAGACGACCTTAGCTGCGCAGGCCCAAAATGAATGGAAGCGAAGCCAGTCCCTGCCGCGCGACGGTGGTTTTGGAGTGGGAGGATCGCCGGAAGAAATCGTGCAATGGATGAATGTGCGCGACTTTGTAAAGAACTCGACCGCTTCCCCATCGGACATGCAACCGATTACGCCGGGGCGGCCTGCTGGCGAGGCGAATCCGATGCCCGCTGCACGAACGGCAAAACAACCCTGGAAGTCTTCGTCCGGAAAGCAGATGGAGCGCTAACGTGACAACGCGATCAAACATCAGTTGGAGACGGGCAGTTCTCAGTCCAACGACGATCGGAGTAGGCGTGCTCGTGCTGATCGTGGGGCTGATCCTTTGGGCTCCGCGCCCTTCGTCGCCACCGATTCCCGATTCACGCAGCTCCGATGGACCGGCAAGGGAACCGAATGTGCCGCGCGAGCGAACGACCGATTCCGGTCAGAAGGGTCGCGTGACCAAATCGGCTGTGCAGGCGGACGCGACGAATGTCGCTTTGTTGTCGACTTTGGACATCTTCGATTCCCAGGTCGATCCGGTCCAATACTGCGAGCCGGGTTTTCAGGGTGTCGATTGTCAGGGTGCGCAAGGGTGCGAGCCGCGGTGGAACGCGACGCGACCGATTCCCTGGCAGGCCTTCGGACCCGGCGAGTACGTTGGGCCTTTTCGGACGCCGCATGTCGGCGAATATCGCCTGCGACCGAACGATCAAATGCAGATTATTTTCCGGGAGAGTCGCGAACGATCCAATACGGCGTATCGCTTGAACGTGGGCGATGAAGTCAAAGTCGAATCGGTCATCGACAAAGATCTGGATCGCAGTGTCACGATCCAGCCCGACGGCACGATTACGTTGCGACTTCTAAATCAAGTCCCCGCTGCAGGTCGCACGGTCGACGAGTTGCGAAAGGATATCGAGCAGCGCTACAAGGAGTTCTATAACGACCCGGCCATTACCGTCACACCGCTCAAAGACAACACGCAACTGAAAGACCTGCTCTCCGCAATCCGCGTCAACTTCGGCAACTTGGCTCAAGGCCAGTTTGTCACGGTCACTCCGGACGGCACGATCCAGTTGGTTGGCCTCGGGTCGGTGTATTTGCAGGGGTTGACGCTTGACGAGGCGAAGCGCGAAATCGATGAAAGGTATCGCTCGTTGGTTGGGGATGGCTTGGATGCGACGCCTGTGCTGGTCGAACGAGCACCCCGATACGTCTTCGTAGTAGGTGAAGTGCGGTCGCCCGGACAGTTCGTTCTGCAGGGCCCTACGACGATATCCCAAGCGATCGCGTTGGCGGGTGGTTGGAATGTGGGAGCCAACCTGCGGCAGATCGTGGTGTTCCGACGCAATGACGACTGGCGTCTGATGGCGACTCGCATCGATCTTTCGGGAGCCTTGTTCGGCGAACGTCCGTGTCCGGCAGATGAAATCTTCTTGCGAGATTCGGATGTGGTTCTGCTGCCGAAGAGCCCGCTGTTGCGAACCGACGACTGGATCAACCTGGTATTTACGCGAGGTCTGTACTCGGCACTGCCCGGATTGAGTTCCGCGTATTCGGTCAAAGCGGGGCAGTTGTAGTCGTATCGACGTCAGGCCCAGGCAGTTTTTGCCGGCGTTGAGCGAGCCTTTCCGCAATCCATCCAACCACGAGCAGTGCAAGCAGGTTCAGGACGGCTCGTGTTGCGTGCAGCCAAGCCGGGTACATGGGCGAGGGGTCGGTCATCACCGAGGCCAAACTGCCGATGAAGTGGATCGCTGCGAGGATCAGCACAGACCTTCGCGGTGAATCGGCCGCGATCCAGGCCGTCACGATACCGCCGACGATAGCGCAACAAGCGTCCGCCATTAACGTAACGGCCACGAGAGAGGGCGGCAATTCGAGCGAACCGGCGGTAGCCTCCGCAAAGCGGGGATCGTGAGCGACCAGCGCGACCACGAAAGCCATTTGATAGGCCATCACCAGAAAAACGCTGGTGAAAAATCCGGCGACGATCGCAACCAGCGGCCGCGGCATGTTCATGCAAGTTACCCGTAGTTGAGTCGTTTGGGGATCGCGTGCGTGATCGGTACTTCAAGTACCAAGGGCTTGTCGCGGTTCCACCCGTTCGTCAGTCGATCGGAAAGCTCATCGAGTTCCGTCACGCGATGAGCCTCCACTCCCAGCGATCGCGCGAGTCCGACCAGGTCGACATGCGGTCGATCGAGATCAAGACCTTCGAATCGATCCTGCATCGCCTGCGGAAGCCCGAGGCCTCGAGCACCGATCTTCAGGATCTGATACTGCGCGTTGTTGCAGACCAGGAAAACAACCGGGATCTGATGTCGCGCGGCGGTCCACAAACCTTGGACGCCGTAAAGCGTGGCACCGTCGCCGAGAATGGCCAAGACCGGCCGCTCTGGCCAGGCCAATCGCACGCCAATCGCTACGCCTAAGCCCCAACCCAACGCCCAGCCTCGGTGGCCAAAATATCCCGTCGTGTTTTTTAACGCGCCCAACCGTTCCAGTGTCGTATTCGTGGTGGTGACCGCTTCCTCCACCACGGCAATGTTGTCCGGCAGTGTTTTCGCGACGGTGCCCATGAGCGCGAGCGGAGTGATCGGACGCTGCGTTCGTTCCGTGCGGACGCGCTGCCAGAGGTTGTCTCGATTCCGGCGATGCATCTCCCCGAGCGTGTTTCGACGCGCTGTCGCTTTCTGCCGCTCTTCGGTCGTCATCGTGGCGTGCAGTTCCGCATGCAGTTCTTCCAAGGCGACGTGCGAATGACCGATCACACCGACTTCGACCGGATAGTTTTTTCCTAATTGCCGGGGATCTTCGTCGATGTGCACCAGCCGCAGTTGTTCCGGAATGGCCCGAGCCGGTTCGTGATAAACATATTGACGCAGCAGATCCATGCCGACGACCAGTGCGACATCGTATTCGGCAAGCCGTTCACGAATTTCCGGGGACCAGAGCGGCAAGCCTTGCGCATTGAGATCATGGTCGCTGGGAAACGCCAATCGTCCGTGCGTCGTTCCCGATTCGCTGATGACGGGGGCCCCAAGCAGTTCGGCGACGGCAATGAGCGAACTGGTCGCGTTAAATTCGGTGATACGACTGCCTGCAAGAATGACGGGATTGCGAGCCGCCCGCAGCAGAGAAGCCGCTTTGCGTACCGCATCGACGGCCGGTCGAACACGTGTGTCCGGAATCGCGATCGGTGACAGATCAAGATCTGCGGCTCGTTCTTGTTGAATATCGATCGGCAGGG
>JBJOLO010000519.1:0-9632 GCA_046045565.1 Planctomycetota bacterium
TCGAGCGATCGCACCAAAAAAAATCCGATGGGCAAACAGTTTCTCTGGATCGCCGCACCGGGCGTTGAAGCCAACGCGGATGAAGAAGCAGCGAAGAAGGTCGCAAGCGGCTTGATCGACAGCTTGACTCGCCTGTTAAAAAACGAAGAGAACATCGTCTCGCAAACTGCACCGAACCAAACCCTTTGGTATAGCAAGGACGATGAGGGGGGTGGCTTGCTCACGCCCAACAGTCCCGTCAGCGCACTGCTGGCGGGTCAACAGGATATCGTCGTCTCAACCGATCGGGAGCATCTCAAGTTCTTGGCGAAATCCCGAGAACCTGCGAAACCGCTGGTCAAACATCCGGAGTTCCAAGTCTTTCGCGAGCATCTGGACGCTTGGCAGACGGAGCAAGCTTGCTATGCATTCTTGAACCGCACCGGCCCGATGCTTCAGACGCTGATCGAGGCTCTACGTCGCGACGAGGATTTGTCGGAATCAGGCATGCAAAGCACGATCGTTCGCTTCGCTATCCTGGGTAATTCGAATGCGGCACTGGCCAAGAAAGTTCCGGCATTCGAGCAGACGGGAGTTCGCCCGCAGCCGCTCGCAGGCGTCGCATGGCCTCACAAGGAAATTGGCTTCACTTTCCGCGGCGCGGTTTTGCGCGTCCCCGAGAATGCCACTGCCAAATAGCTCGGCCGTGATTCGCCGGTTGCGGGAGTTCGATCTATGAAAATCGTCGTGCTGGGCACTGCCGGATATCATCCCAACGACACACGAGACACTTCCTGCTTCCTGATCCCGGAACTCGGCTTCGTGCTCGACGCCGGCACGGGGATGCATCGGCTCGGCAAACTCCTGGTCGGCGACACGCTCGATATTTTTCTATCTCACGCCCACCTCGATCACGTCTTTGGACTCACGTTCCTACTCGGTGTCGGCGTCACGCGATCGATGCGGCGGATAACCGTTCACGGAATCGGTGCAACACTCCAGGCCATCGATCGCCATCTTTACAGCGAGGCACTTTTTCCCGTTCGGCCGAACTTCAATACGCAAGCGTTTTCCACCGACCCGTTCACGGTTGGCGACTGCCGGATCACGCCGATGCCCTTGGCTCATCCGGGCGGATCAATCGGATTTCGGTTTGATTGGCCCGAGAAATCATTGGCATACGTGACCGACACCACCGCACACGTCGATGCCGATTATGTTGCCCGGATTCGCGGTGTCGATCTGCTGATCCACGAGTGCAATTTTCGGGACCAGGATCGCGAGTGGGCGGTGAAGACCGGACACAGTTGCACAAGCGACGTCGCCCGAGTCGCCGCAAAAGCCGAGGTCGGCCGCTTGTTGCTCACCCATTTCAATCCGATCGAAACCAGCAGCGATCCGATCGGAATCGAACAAGCGCGTGCGATCTTCGCTCGCACCGATCTGGCCTTCGACGGTATGACGCTTGAGTTTTAACGCAGTACTCGCGATATCCGTCGATCAGGACTTGCGACGGGCGGGCCGATCCTTGCCCTGTTTGCCCGCTTGAATGCGACTTGCTTGATCGATGCCGTACCGCAGACGCGAAAGCTATTTCGCGGACGCGACAGTGGGCCAGCGGCGAGCTACTTCCACGAGCGTTCGGACAAACGCACCCGTACCGCCGGCGTCCTGCCACGATTTTGACGATTCGAGGAATGCGGGACCCGCGATATCGAGGTGAGCCCAAGGGCGGCCGGCCACGAATTCCTCCAGGAACTTCGCTGCCGTGATCGCTCCACCCCAGCGACCGTCGCCGACATTCTTGATGTCCGCTACCTCACTCTTGATTTGATCCCCGTACTCCTTGAACATCGGAAGTTGCCAAGCCTGTTCGCCGGCCGATGCGGCGCAATCGAGCACCGACTGGCACCACGCTGCTTCGTTCGACATGATTCCGGCAACGTCATTCCCGAGCGCCACGAGACAAGCGCCGGTTAGTGTCGCCAGATCGATGATCCTGGACACGCCTCGCTCCACAGCCACATCGAGCACATCCGCCAACACCAGTCGGCCTTCCGCATCGGTGTTTAAGACCTCAATCGTTTTGCCGCTTCGCGCACGCAGGACGTCACCCAACTTGTATGAGTCGCCGCTCACCATGTTCTCAACCAACCCGCAGAAGCCCGACACATTGACCGGCAGCTTCAGTAGTGCAATGGCTCGCATCGCAGCCAGCACCGTCGCGGCGCCGGCCATATCGCACTTCATCGTTTTCATTCCATCAGTAGGCTTCAGCGAAAGGCCTCCCGAGTCGAACGTGACTCCCTTGCCGACCAACCCCAAGATGGGCGCGTCGCGATCCGCGCCGCGATAGTTGAGAATCACCATGCGAGGAGGACGCGCCGATCCGCGAGCGACTGCCAGTAGCGAGCCGCAACGCTCTGAGGCAAGTGTGGCCTCGTCCCAGATTTCAATCTCGAGGCTCCCTTCCTGGGCAACGCGAGTTGCGGCGAGCGCAAACGTCTCGGGATACATCTCACTGGCCGGTTCATTGACGAGTCGTCTCGCCAGATTCACACTGTCGCCGAGAATCTGTCCGGCTTGAAGTGACGCGGCATCCGTGCTGTGCAGTACAAGAGTCTGGAACGGGTGGCGATTCTTTTGAGCCCGATAAAGATCCTGTCCGTTGCAGCCAACAAGAGCGCCGGCCACAGCCGATTCAGCAAAACCCGGTGCCCATCCGGCATCAAGGCAAAACGCAACCGTAGCTCGAGCCTTTCCCGCAATCTGTTTTGATGCAGCGGCACAGGCACGGAACAGCGAACCACGGTCGAGTTTCCCCGACTCGCCCAGCCCCAGCACCACAACCTGACGAGCAGCGATGCCGCTGAGTTCCCACAACGTCAGCAATTCCGACGGCTTGCCCGTGATCTCGCCGGAGCTTCGCAACCGTTCGAGCACCCCGCCCGTCGCCGTATTGATTTCCGTCGCCGCCGGAGTCAGGCCTCGATCGGAATAAACGCCGACAACCAAGGCGTCGGCTGCGATATCTTTCACGCTCTTGTCCGCAAGCTGTATCTGCATGGAAGCTCCTCGTCGTATAGGCGATCGGAAATGGACCCGTTATTCTAGCCGGAATACCACGGTTGACGAGTAAGCGGCTGTGGACTTTCCGATGGCTGAAGTTCGTTCAGGAACAACGTCCCCGTGGGATACCGAACGCTCCGCGAATGTGTGATGGACCTGGAAAAGGCGGGGCAACTCGTGCGCGTAACGGAGGAAGTGGACGCCAACCTGGAAATGGCGGAAATCCATCGTCGCGTCTATCGCTCGAGCGGACCGGCACTTTATTTTGAGCGAGTGAAGCATTGTCGCTTTCCGATGGTGTCGAATTTATTCGGCACGATTCAGCGGGCTGAGTTCCTTTTTCGCGATACGCTGCCGTCGGTGCGAAAAGTAATGGAACTCGCAGCCGATCCGCGGCGGGCGATGCAGAATCCGCTGCGTTATTGGCGTGCACCGTTCGCCGCGTTGCATATGCTGCCGAAAACGGTTCGCCGCGGCGCCGTCATGAGGTCGAGTTGTCAGTTAGCTGATCTGCCGCAGTTGCGATCCTGGCCGCGAGACGGCGGCGCTTTCATTACCCTGCCGCTGGTCTACTCCGAAAACGTCGATCAACCGGGCCTGTTGAAATCCAACCTGGGAATGTATCGCGTTCAGATTTCCGGTGGCCAGTATCAAGCCAACCGCGAAATCGGTCTGCATTACCAGATTCATCGCGGAATCGGCGTGCATCACACGGCAGCGTTGCGGCGCGGCGAACCGTTTCGCGTGAACGTGTTCGTGGGAGGCACCCCCGCCATGACCGTTGCCGCTGTGATGCCGCTTCCCGAAAAAATGTCGGAACTGACGTTCGCCGGACTCTTGAGCGGTCACCGCATACCGATGATCAAAGCGGGAACACCGCTGTCGATTTATGCCGACGCCGACTTCTGCATCAGCGGAACCGTCGATCCCGAACGGCAACTGCCCGAGGGACCGTTTGGCGATCATCTCGGATACTACAGCCTGCAGCACAACTTTCCCGTGCTGAACGTTGACAAGGTATGGCACCGCCCCGACGCCATCTGGCCCTTCACCGTGGTCGGACGCCCGCCCCAGGAAGACACCACCTTCGGCGCGCTGATTCACGAGCTCACAGGCCCGGTCATTCCCCAAGTGATCCCCGGCGTCCAGGAAGTTCACGCCGTCGATGCGGCGGGCGTACATCCGCTGTTGCTTGCCATGGGCAGCGAACGCTACACGCCCTATCAAACGATTGCCGCACCGCAGGAACTTCTGACGCAGGCCAACGCCATCCTCGGCCAAGGGCAAATGTCGCTCGCCAAATACCTGATCATCGCGAATCATTACGATGATCCCCAACTGAAACTTCATCACATCGGCGACTTCCTACAGCACGTCTTGCGACGCGTCGATTGGAAACGCGATTTGCATTTTCAAACGTGCACGACGATGGATACCCTCGACTACTCCGGCTCGGGCTTCAATGCGGGATCGAAGCTGGTCATTGCTGCGGTAGGAGAGGCCAAACGCGATCTGCCGACCGAATTCGCCGACCGGCTCCCCGACCGATTTCATCGTCCTCGTGTCTGCTTTCCCGGCGTGCTCGCCGTTCAAGGACCGCCGGCGGAAACGCGAGTGAGTACCGGTGACGCCGAGATGGAGCGATTCTGTGCGTCGTACAACCAAGGCGATGCAATCAATCGATTTCCATGGATTGTCGTCGTGGACGACAGTGATTTTACCGCGCGGTCGCTCGACAATTTCCTCTGGGTTGTCTTTACCCGCAGCAATCCGGCATCGGACGTGTACGGGATCGACTCGTTCGTTTCCCAGAAACACTGGGGCTGTCGCGGATCGATGGTGATCGATGCGCGAATCAAGCCGCATCATGCGTGGCCGCTCGAAGAGGATCCTGAAATCACTCGCCGCGTCGATGCCATGGCGGCGCGGGGCGGAGCGCTGTCGCAATGGTTGTGACGATGGAACAACACGCGTTGCTGATGGCGTGGATTTTCGCCGTCGGTGGTTGCGTCGGCAGCTTTTTGAACGTCGTGATCTATCGCATACCGGCGGGACTCAGCATCGTCTCTCCCGGGTCGCGTTGTCCCAAATGCCTGACACCGATTCGCGCTCGCGACAACGTGCCGATCCTCAGCTGGCTGCTCCTTCGCGGCAAATGCCGCGATTGCGGCCTGCCGATTTCCGGCCGATATCCGAGCATCGAAGCGTTGGTCGCCACCCTCTTTTTACTGCTCTACGTCGCGGACATTTACCTGGGAAACGCTGCGATGTTGATCGGCGTCGCTGACGATTCCCTCTTGCCGACACCAGGCGAGATGTGGGCCGTTTTTCTGTTGCATGCGATGTTGGTCAGCAGCCTGGTTGCGGCTGCAATGATTGAGTTCGACGGCCATTCGGTTCCGGCACGCCTTTTTTTCGCGTCCATCGTCCTGCGACTCGTCGTATGGGTCAGCCTACCGCGAGTGCAGTCGACCACCGGAATCGCGGCATGGTTGCTGATCGCCGTTGCCGTGGCGATCAGCTATCTGCTGAATCGCGGCCACAGCGACCGAAGCAGCAGCGGCAAAAACGCAGACCAGAAAGGCCGTACAGCGACAGGCAACCATTCCTCCCGCCCGTCATCTGCCGACAAACGCAGCGATCCGCATCGGCAGGCTGCGTCGACATCACCTTGGGCCTGGGCATGCGCAATGTTGGCCGTGGTCACGATCGCTGGCAGCGCCGGATCGCTTTGGATCCTCGCGATCACCCTCGCTGGACTTACCTGCTCCCGCGGACTGCGATGGGCAAATCGTACCCGCCAACATGTACCGTTCGCCATCCTTGCCCTCGCCGTAGTCGTCGGCCTGCCCACGGCCGGCTTGGCGATAAAACGACTGACATCAGCATGGGCGGGCGATAAGACTAGCCAGCCGGCTTCCATTTCCACACGCGGTATGTACGCCGTTCGATCGCAAACCAATTCCTCAAATACCCTCACTACCATCGCCACGTACCAAGCAGGAGAGAAAGCATGAGCGACAAACCGGTGGCTGACGTGGAAAACATTTTGAATTCGCCCAGCTATTGCCTGGCGGAGAAAGACATGCCTTTTTTGGGCAGGCCCGAGCTTCGGCCGGTGCGTCTGCAGTTGGAACTTCTCAAGCCGGAAATGGCCTTCAGCGAGCAAGGCATCTTGTCGACGATTGTGTGCTTCGGGGGAACGCAGGTCATCGAGCGCGAGGCATCGGAGAAACGGCTTGAGCGGGCACGCGACGAACTTGCGAAAGATCCGCAATCGACCGCGGCGCGTCGCAAAGTCGAGCGTGCAGAGAAACTTTTGGCCAAAGCGCACTACTACGACTGCGCAAGGGAGTTTGCTCGCATTGCATCTTCGTCGAGCCAGCGCAATTCGCATCGCGAATATGTCGTCATCACGGGTGGCGGACCCGGCATCATGGAGGCGGCCAATCGCGGTGCCTTCGATGTCGGTGCGAAATCGATAGGACTGAACATCACGCTGCCGCACGAACAGGTTCCGAACGCGTACATCACACCCGATCTTTGTTTTCAGTTCCGCTACTTCGCGCTGCGTAAGATGCACTTTCTGCTTCGAGCGAAAGCACTCGTCGTGTTTCCCGGCGGGTTTGGCACCTTGGACGAACTGTTCGATGCGCTCACGTTGCGACAAACAGGGAAGCTGCAGAAGATCCCCATCATTCTGTTCGGCCGAAGTTATTGGGAGCAGGTAATCAACTTCCAATTCCTTGCCGACGAAGGGGTGATCGCTGATGCAGACATCAATCTAATTTCATACGCCGAGACGCCTGAAGAAGCTTGGAACATCATCACCTCCTTCGATCCGACGACAGCGCTTTAGGTCGAAAACGTCATCCGTTCGTTGTTACGTTTCTCTCCAACCATGCCCATTTCGGCGGAATTCTGGATCGCTCCACCCGGCGTCGCGTCTGCGAAGATGATGCCGTCTGGCTTCATCGGACTGCGATCCGACGCAAAACGTATTGTCGTCGATCATTCCGACGACTTTCGCTCCGCACTAGATCGCAAGGATCTCGATGGCGACCGAATTGTCAGCGAACTCGCGATCACGCCGCAGGGTCCATTCAATTGGAAACAACCTGATCCTGCATGGGTCGCCGTGGTTTTGGATGCGTTCGATGGCGGATTATGCCTCAATCGCGAGTCGGAATTTGAACCACATGGGCGGACATCCGATTATGGGCGAGTTCCACGCGGTGCAATACTTCACGCTCACGATCGCCCAATCGGTCATGTCTACGATGTTGCCGGTGAGCTTGTGATTTCGCAGGCGCTTCGCACGTTGTTGGGCGATGCCGTGGCGTGCCACGGCAGCATCGAACAAGACGGTGGCGTCGTGGAAGGCTATGTGCGTTTCGAGCCTCACGTGATTCGGCCCTTTGTCGATCCACTGTCCTACCAGCGGTCGCGGCCATGTCGAGACTGCGGCGCGACTTGGGCTCCCCTTCGAGGCACTTGGTTTTCGCTCGAGCAACAACCCTTGGCCGATGACGCGATCTGGTCCACGCCGGGATTCGGCCATTTCCAAGCCGAGTATCCCTTGGTCATCTCGTTGACCCTGGCAAAGCGGATCCACCAGGCATTTCGCGGCAAAGGCTACACGATGGAGCCGGTCTTCGGCGGGCACTCGTCGGAATATCGTCGAGCCGAGGAAATGGTCGCGGTCTTTGAATCGATGAAGACCGCTCGAAGCAGCGATAGTGGCGGAGCGCGTCCAGGCTAGTCATCGATGCGGAACGAGGCACCACGTGCCGTGCGGGCCGGCGTTGATAATCGCAAGACGCGATCCGCAGGGGTGGTCTCGATCCCGGTCACTTCGACCGTCCCGGCGCGTTGGGAAACGCGATACGACTCACCGGTAAGCGGATTGAGCTTTACCACAGGTTGTCGCCCAAGACTGCGTCGCAAGGCTAGAAGGGCTGCTTCACAGACGGCGCGATCCCGTGCTTGCCATTCTTGTGCCGTCTCGAGCTGCGGCAGGAGCAACCATCGCGCGAGTCGCGGAATCGGTGCCTCGTCTGAAGTTTCGGAAAGTTGCACCCGAATCGCCTGCAGTTCATTGCGACGTGCGTAATACGGCTTCTCACAAGCGGCAATGACGTCCCGCATGGCAATCAAGTAGGTGTACTCGTCATCATCGATTCCCGCGCGGCAAGCTGCGACGATTTCATCGATGCTATCTTCGTCGCCCAGCGACCGCAGCTCCCTTTCCGTGCACAGCGAGGCGAGATAGCCTTTCCGCACGAGTTCAAAGAAATGCATGCCCATTGCCCGCTCACCTTTCCACGCCTGCGAATCGTCGGGCCAGCGAGCAAGTTGCTCATCGATCAGATTGGCGAGTTGCGTTCGTTGTGAATCCTCTATTTCGGAAAGGCTTGCCAATTCGAGCAGCAATTGCAGGCTGTCGATACGCAGCTGGGCCGCACGCACGCGCGTCACCAGGTGATACTCTCTTGCCAGGAATTCGGCGATCCGCAAACTCGCCGAGATCGACTCGATCGCTTTGTCAAACTCGGCATCATCGACACAGCAAGCTGCATCAACGCATGCAAGCTGCGACAGCGAGGCAACGATTTCGACCCATGACGCATCATCGAGGGAACCTCGCGAGTGATGCACAGGAAAACGGCAATAGGGGAGTGCGATTGCCCGATGGAGATCGTGAATCTTCTGGATATGCATCGACGCAATGCTGCCATATTCCCGTTGTTGCAGGACATTCCGACTGAGTCGAATCGGGCGTAGAGGAGCGAGTTGAGCCTGGAGTTGCCTCGCTTCCTTCGCCGTCACCAGATTCAGCAGCGCAGCACCGGCGTTATCCTTGCTATCGTACTCGCGTCGTGCGGCGTATTGATCCAGCAAGGAAGGCGTGGCCTTTTCGTCTTCCAACCTCGCGAGTTCCTTGGCAAGGCGACGATGATGCGTTTGACGCAGTCCCGGCAACTCGCCCAAGTCCCGCTCGACGATTTCGTCATGGGAACGTCGACAACCGGTTAAGGCAGCGGCGCTCAAGGCAGCGATACTCAAACTGGCTGCCAGCGCGGAAACCATGCTGAAATGAATCAGCCTGGATCGACTAACCGTCCCGAGTGGGTCCAAGCGGTAGAAGTTTCGTGCAACCATCCAGCGACCTTCTTTGCTCTAAACTCTTGCGGGACGAGGTACTTTCGTCGCGGAGCAGGGGCCGACTTATATCGATCGTTCCAGGGAAATTCAAGCGGAACTTTCATTCGTGTTGGCTGAAAAGTATAATGTTTGCGTGGCCTGGGACTCGCGGCGCAAGCCACGATCCTTCAACAACTTCCGCCTGTTTTTCCGGGCGTTGTATGGGAATTCGTTTTTTCTGCCCGAAAGGGCACAAGCTGCACGTCAAATCTTTCCAAGCCGGAAAGAAGGGGGTTTGTCCAGACTGTGGCAGTCGGTTCGTGATTCCCATGGAAAGCCAGCGCGTTTCCTCGAAGGAACGCAAGCTCATGGCAGCACAAGGCGGCGCGGCGGAGGCGGCCAATGCTTCGGCCGCTGGCGTGGCTTTGGAAAAGGCGTCG
>JBJOLO010000681.1:0-2700 GCA_046045565.1 Planctomycetota bacterium
AAGATCGACCTCGAAACCCTGATTGCGGTTGAGCTGATCCGGGTCTTTAAAGATGTACGGCGCACCGCCCTCGGAATCGGCCCCCCAGCGCAACGGCGGATCGGCCCAGCTGGATTTCCCGAAAAGAATCAGCAACCCAGCGGCAACGAAAAGTCGGAGCACTGCAAATCGCGGCAACGCTCTATTCCCGAATCATGTCATCGACCGTGTGTCCCGAGGGGATCATCGGCAGGACATGCTCCTGATAGGGGACTTCTACATCCAGCACGAACGGGCCGGGATAATCGATCATCTCCTGCAGGGCGGAGTTGAGGTCCGATTTCTTGCTGACCGTCGCCGCTCCGCAACCGAACCCTTTGGCGATGCTTACGAAATCGGGATACCGTGTGCTCGCAAAGCGGCCTTCTCCCTTGCCTAGCGCTTCGGCCTGGTCGATCGGTCCCAGGTAGGTATGGGCACGATTACCGGCGTAGAACCGGTCTTCCCATTGCACGACCATGCCGAGGTGCTGGTTGTTCAGCAGCATCACTTTCACCGGGAGCTTCTCGCAGTAGCAGGTCGCCAGCTCCTGGATGTTCATCAAGAAGCTGCCGTCGCCGTCGATGTCGATGCAGAGGGCATCGGGATGGGCAGCTTGCGCGCCCATGGCTGCGGGTAAACCGAATCCCATGGTGCCCAACCCGGAGCTCGACAGCCACGTTCGCGGATTTCGAAACTGGAAGAACTGCGCGCTCCACATCTGATGCTGGCCTACGCCAACGGCAAGATAGGTTTCTCGCGACTTGGTCAAACGCGACAGTTCCGAAATCGCATGCTGTTGCAGGATGCCATCGCATTTCGTGTCGTATCGGAAGCCATTGTCCTGCTTCCACTGACGAACCTGTTGCACCCAGCCCGAGATATCGTCCGGCGCTTCCACGATCTTATTCAGTTCGTCGATCGCGTACTTCACATCGCTGACCACCGGAATGTGAGCCGGCTTGTTCTTGTTGATCTCGGACGGATCGATGTCGATGTGCACGATTTTCGCATGTTTGGCAAATGCCGCAATCTTGCCGGTCACGCGATCATCGAATCGAACGCCCAGCGCGATCAGCAAATCGCAATCCCGCACCGCCCAGTTCGAATAAACGCTGCCGTGCATGCCGAGCATGTCGAGGGACAGCGCGTCGTCGTTGGGAAATGCGCCCAGTCCCATGACGGTCATGGTGACAGGGATCCCTGTTTTCTTTACGAGCGTCCGCAGCGCGTCACTGGCTCCGGCTGCGATGATGCCGCCACCTGCGTAGATCACGGGTCGCTTCGCCAACTTGATCGCCGCCGCGATCTGCTTGATCTGCTCCTTCTGAGCTCGCCGATCGAGCACGCGATAGCCGGGCAGATTCATCGGCTCGTCCCAGTTCGGCACGCAGGTATCCTGCTGAATGTTTTTCGGCATGTCGACCAGCACCGGACCCGGCCTACCGGTCGATGCGATGTGAAACGCTTCCTTCATTACGCGAGCAACCTGATTCACATCGGTGATGAGATAATGATGCTTGGTGATGCCGCGGCAGACCTCGACAATGGGCGTCTCTTGAAACGCATCGGTGCCGATCACTTGCGTCGATACCTGCCCGGTGATGGCCACGAGCGGAATGCTGTCGAGCTTGGCATCGGCGAGCGCTGTGACGAGGTTCGTGGAACCGGGCCCGCTGGTGGCCATGCACACACCCACGCGGCCCGTGGTGCGAGCGTACCCTTGGGCTGCAAAGGCACCGCCCTGTTCGTGCCGTGGCAGGATGGTCCGCAATCGGTCGGAGTAGCGCGTCAACGCCTGATGCAGAGGCATGCTGGCGCCACCGGGATAGGCAAACAGCACATCCACGCCATGATCGACCAGCGATTTAACCAGGATGTCGGCCCCGGACATTACCTGGGAGGCCGCACCTTTTTTCGCGGATGCATCTTGGGAGGACCTTGAATTTTGCGTGGACATGTTCCTGCTTTCTCTCGTAGTGAACGCCAAACCGAACGGATCCCGGCCCGACAATCCCCACAACCGGTTCTTCGCGAACCGTGCTGATCGTCGAGCTATTCTGATTATCTATTTCGCTGGCGGTTTATCAAACGGTTCGAGCCGCCAACCGGCCCCATCCGTCCTGCTGCCCTGTCCTGTCCGACATGATCAGCACAAACCTTCAAAAATAAGTGACATTGGCACCGGCATCAAGGTTCATCGGCGTGAAGCTGCCGAAAACCCAGGTTAAAACGCGAACCGCACGACCTGGCCATGGCGCAACGGGCTGACGGGTCATGGCGCGACGGGCTGACGCGTAACGGGGGGGGCAATCCCCTTTTCTGCCTTCGAAAATCGTCCAGTTCGCTCTGGTGCCCACCGGCAACTTTTGCTACTTTCCCGCCGCTTTTGCCGAATTGCCGCCGGTGATTCGGTCCGAGGAAACCGGTTTTTGCGGTTTCTGCCCCTTCCCAAGCAGGTTCCGGGGCAATCGCCGCGATCGGCGACTCGACAGCACGACAGGGAAATGAAGGGCATCGAACAAAGAGGGACGGGATTTATGACCACCCATCGCCTGAGGATCGTCGGCTTCGCCATCTTAATCGGAACCCTCGTCCCCGCGGCCGTTCAGGCCGAATTGCCGCTGGCCAATCTGATGCCATTCAAACGTGTGGACGCCGACCCCAATAAGTCATACGAAT
>JBJOLO010000691.1:0-5594 GCA_046045565.1 Planctomycetota bacterium
TCCTCCCTCCGCCTCGGAATCCTCTTCCCTGACTTCTGTTCCTTCGGCAAAGTCGCTGGAGAAAATTTACTTACCGGCAGGCCAACCCCAGATTTCCCATCGTACGCAACCGTTTTTTTCCATTCGACCGTCGCCTCGAACACCGAAGTTCGTCCGCAGCGCCACGAATTCGCACACGCATCGACTCGGGCAATGCAAACCCCGCCCCTGCGACGATCGCAACCATCCCCACACCGCCCCCGACACCGCACGATCTGCTTCATTCCGTTCGCGGATCTGGCCTGCCTATGGGGGGAGGGAGCCGGCGTGGTCTGAACCGGCCTGGCATGCGCCGCGAAATCGGCACAAACCTCCATTTTCCAGCCAGTTTGTAATCCCAAGACTCGGCTAGACGATATCAACAGCGAACAAGGCAATTCGGGGAGAGCAACAATGTGGCGGTCATTATTTATCGCGATGGGTATCGTAGCGATGATTCTGGGCGCTGAATGTTTGGCGATCGAGAAGGCGATCCTGGCCCCATCGGGCCGCGCACCGGCGAATGGCGGTGCGTCGCTGGCTCCTGCCAAAGAGTTCACCCCGCCCGAATGGGCACCCTGGGGTCTGCTGTCGACCGGTGCCGTCGTGGTGCTGTACTCGTTCACGATCCCGCAGCGTGTCGGCAACAAGTAATCGGCGGCAATCGTAAAGCCCGAATTTGGCTCGTAAGCGTGACGGTCCGCCCCTGACACAAGACCTTGCCCCAAGATCTTGCTGCGCTCATTCCCTCGCTCGATCGACTTACTTCGACTCGACTTACTTACCCGGGCGGCTTCGAATCGGCCGGCTTCGACTCGGGCGGCTTCTTTTCGCCCTTCGACTGGTAACTTTCAAAGTACTGTCGCACGTTTTCGCGCTGAGCCTTTGGCAGCGGTTGGTTTGGGAGCGGATCGGGGTCACTTTTCAAGTTCGTCGACACTTGTTCGCGAATCTCGTCCTTCGACTTGCCCGCGATGTTGGCTCCATCGGCGAAGCCGGACTTCACAGCCTCGCCCGCTCGGGGCTTGCCCACCACGCGTGTGTCATACCCGCCGGTATCCGTTCGTTCCTCAGGGCGATCTCCCTGCCCCTGCCCTTCCCCGAGTCCACGGCCCTGCTGCTTGGACTGCCGGTTCGAACCCTTGCCTAAGCATTTCGCACAGCCTTCGCCGTTGCAATTTTCACAGTTCATGGCGTCCTTGGCGTCGGCTAACTGATCCATCATCTGCTCGATGGCTTCCATCTCCGCCATCTGGTTTTCCATCTGCTGCATGTCTTCGATCATCTTCGACATTTGACTGGCCGCTTGTGCCGTCTGCCCTTGCTCGGCCGCCTTCGACGCCTCTGCGCATTTCTGAGCGAGCTTGTCGAGCTGCTCCATTTGCTGATCCATCTTGGTCAATTTATCGAGCTGCTTCTGCAGTTTGCTCGCCTCGGCCAAGTCGCCCTGATCCATTTTCTTTTTGATCTGCTCGCTCAATTCCTGCTTCGCTTGCTCATGCGCCTCCTTGAGCGCCTTGAGCTTCTTTTCCATCTGATCCAGCTGCTTGGCAAGCTGCTGCTGTTGTTCGGGCGTCAGTTCGCCCTTTGCCATTTTCTCCTGCAACCGCTTCGCTTCCTCGATGGCCTGCTTGAAATTGCCTTGTTTGAACGCATCGGCCATCCGATCCGCCGGGCCTTTCTCCAGGCTCTTCATTTGCTGCAGTTGCTGCTTCAGCTTTTCGCTTCCGCCGATCTCCTCGCGCCGTTTCTCCAGTTCCTTGCCGAGATCGTTCAAGCGGACCAGTGCTTCCTTGCGATCCATCTTTTCCTTCTCGCCCATCTGCTTGTCGAGCGCGTTTTGCATCTTGTTAAACAGATCACGGGCCTCTGCGAGCCCTTTTTCATCCAGCTTCTGTTTTTGCTCGGCCAACTTCTTCCGCAGTTCTTCCCTCGATTTCGCTACCAGCTTTTCCTCTTTCGCACGGCGCGATTCCGAACCGTCGGTTTTCTTTTGGTTTGACGACGCGTTCTCAACCAATAGCACCAAGGCCACCATGGCAATGATCGGCGCCAACGGAATCATCACGCGCCACCCCGGGGCGATCACAAACTGCTCCGACACGCGAACCTGAGCCACTCGACGCGACGCATCATCCAGCAGCGCGCGTCCGATTTGCGACTCGCGGTCTTCTGTCGTGAGGGCCAAGCTCGTCGATACGCGCTCTTTCAGTCCGAAACGACGATCCAATTCGATCGCCGCATCCAGCGCATTGCGACGGACCAGAAAGGTCCAGATCACTGCGATGAACAAGCCGCACAGCGTGCTGCCGCCAACCCAGCTTGCCACCCAACGCTGCCAAGCCGCGGGGGAATCGAGGCCGGGTATTACCCAGATCTTGGGGATCGCGAGTCCGATCACCGCGACCAGCAGGGCGCCAAACATGACCCACGGCGCCACCTGCAGGAACTGTTGCAACACCAGGCGTCTACGAGCCCGCTGCACCTGACTGACAATCTCGTCCATCGAAAGACTCTCCGGCTTGCCGAACCGCAAACGAACCGCTTCGGTACTCCCTCGCACCCGCATTTTCTCACAGCCGCTTCAGGTCCACCCGATTATAGGCTTTGCCGTCCCACCTGGCGCGGTCGACTTGGTTGTTTCCCCGCAAAAAACCAGGGCCGGGATTTCCCTTTATGTGCTTGGTACCGCCGCCGGCCTGCCGACGGCCTGGGCCTGAAGGCCTAGGCGGGCGCATCGGGCCGCGAGAACGCCAGCGATGCGCTCGTCCGCGAAACGCCCTTGTTTTCCGTCGCGAACTGCTTTTCGCTTGCATGGCCCGCGATCGCGCCCGGAAAATGAAGCCTCGCAAATCCGGGTTCTCTTGCCACGCCGGGCAAGGCTCGCTAGAGTCCGCTCCCCCCCGAGCAACGAGACTGCCCGGATGCGGGTTTCGCTGTGAGGATTCTGCTAACAGGATTTCGCTCCGAGGATGACGTGCGATGAGAAATTTCCTGCTGGGATTTATCGCCGGTGCTGCAACGCTGTACGGCTCGATGAGCTTTCATCTGATTCAAGCGAAAGACGGCTTTCACCTGATTCGCAAAAACTCGCTTACCTTCACGGATACCTATGCGGACATCCGCGAATTTGGAGTAGGAGACTGGCGCGAACACAGCGGACTCGCCGAAGCACTCACCAAATCGGACCGACCGAGCCTCATGGACGATGCGGTGAAAAACAGCGTCCGCAATTCGTGGAATCACCTCTGGGAAAAAGATCCGGCAGAGTGATCACGCGTTTCGATGCAGAGTCTCGATGCAGACACGGGGCGGATCAGATGCGGCGCAGCGGCATGGCCAATCGCTCCAAGCCACCGGTCTCCCGATAATCGGCTTCGCCTGATCGGTCGAGCGGCATAGTTAGGGCCCATCGAGCGATCTCGCGCCACTCGCGATCGAACCAACTGAGAAACGGCTCGCCGCGCCACACCGCCTGCGCATCTGCCGTCCGCAGCAACAAACCGGGCTCCCGCCACGACAGGTCCGATGTATCGGGCAGTAGTTGTTCGAGCAGCACGCGACGCGAACTTGGGGTGGTGTGGAGCCAACAAAAATCTTCCGCCGCAAGTCGCGCATCGGCGAAACTTACTACTCCTGGCCGAGGAGCAGTCGGGTAACGCACCGCCGCAATGCCGCTCACCAGAACGGGAGGCGGCGGCTGCCACACCCGATCTCGCAGAAACCCCTGCTCTTGTAAATTTTTCCAACGCTCCGCCGCGATGCTCTCGCTGTAGGCAATGGTCGAGATCAGCGGCGTCTTGTCGATCGCTCCGGCTGGTTTTAACACGCCGAACGGACGATCGAGATACGCGGCCCGCCCTAATTCGGCTCGCTCCCGAGGCAACTCGAGATCGCGAAAGGCATCCGTCAGCACCGTCATCGCATCGCCGACAAACCATGGTGCAGTCGGTTGATCCAGGAATAACTTCCTCGATCGCGATTGCGGCCGCGTAATCTGTTCCTCGGGAATCGCCACCATCCCCGGTAGCACGCGACGATTTTCGCCTTGCGAAGTCGGATGATCGGGAACAGGCAGACCTTCGTAATGCGTTCGGGCAATCCATCCCATTCGCACGGCTCGACGCCGCAGCACGGCGAGCGGTCCCATGCCGGCAAACCGATCTGGTTCAGAAACGGTCCAGTTCACGATCCGCCGCAAGAGCTGATCGAGAAACACCGCGTCCGGATAATTCGCACCGAAACTGTGAAAGCGATGCAAATCATACGCGGTTAAATGTCGAACCAAATGTCGCAGCATGTATCCCACAAGATCGATCGCGGACTCGACACCGAGTCGTTCCGGCTTCGCCAGCGAGTCGATCAGGTGCAACCACTTCGACAGGAAATCGGTCACCGGCGTCAGCGAAACGTTGTGAAACACGGCTCGCATCAAATGCGGGACTCCGGCTGCAGGATCGGGAATGCCAACCACCATCGCGTCGGCTAATGGCTCGATCTGCTCGATCTTGCACGCGCGCAGCACAAACTCCAGCAACCAAGGCCGCACGTGAGCGGGATCACCTGATGCGGCTGTCAGTTCGGCTTGCCAGAGCGTTAACGGATCTCGCTCCCCGCCCGATACGGAATCAGGATGCACGCCGGCGCAGCACCAGCCATACGAGAACAGTGGATGCGGCGATTCGACGGACACAATGGGCAGTCGGCTCACACCGGTCAGGGCCAACTGCACAGCCTGCTCGATCTGCGCCTCCAGATTTCCTTCGCTCGCGCCCGCCTTGATGTCCACCGCCGCCACCAACTCTGCGACACTTTGTCGAGCCGGCCTCGAGGCAATCACTCCGGGTGTCGGCTCGTAGGTCTCCCAACCTTCGACGAGCAAGTATCGGACGAGGTAAAGTGTCGCGGCGTCGTGATCCCATTTGATGGACAGAATGGGATCGGGCGTGGCCCCCTCCAGTTCTGCGGGCACGACCGCGGAGCGCACGTTCCAAGAGGCGAATTGCCTTGTTTGTCGCGTCGCGGATGCGCCCAGCAAGTGGCCCTGGAAGCGTTCCCAGACGATCGTCTCCGCAGGAGAAAAATCGACCCGCAACTGCAACGGCGGCGAAGCATACCAGCCGGCCGGACGCAGAACGCGGGAGACGCTCTGAATCACGTTTTCGGGTATCGAGCGCGGATCCGGTATGGGTTCTGACACAGGCGAACAGACCTCTTCCGGCATTTAGAATTCGGCGTTGCCCGGAGTGCGAGGAAACGGAATGACGTCGCGAATATTGGCCATGCCGGTAATAAACTGAACTGCCCGCTCGAGTCCCAAGCCGAATCCGGCATGCGGAACCGATCCGAAGCGGCGCAAATCGAGGTACCACCAGTAGTGGGCCGGATCCAGATGCATCTCCCGCATGCGTGCCTCGAGTACCTCCAGGCGCTCCTCGCGTTGACTGCCCCCGATGATCTCGCCCACATGGGGCACCAGCACATCCATGGCGCGAACGGTTCGGTCGTCGTCGTTCAGCCGCATGTAGAACGCTTTGATCTGTTTCGGATAGTCGTAGAGGATCACCGGGCAGCGG
>JBJOLO010000700.1:0-10055 GCA_046045565.1 Planctomycetota bacterium
AACTAGGAAGAGGGATTCGCATGAGCCTTGGTGATTCTCTACAGCAAGATGCCGAGCAATTCCGCGCTCGCTACCAAGCGGTAAAAGACCAAATCGGACGCGTCATCGTAGGCCATGACGAAATCGTTCACGGTGTGCTCACCTGCATGTTCGTCGGCGGCCATTGCTTGCTGGAAGGCGTGCCCGGACTCGGCAAGACCATGCTGATCCGCACCCTCGCACAAACGCTCGACTTGCAATTCTCCCGCATCCAGTTCACTCCCGACCTGATGCCGTCCGATATCCTGGGCACGAACATGGTGGTGGAGACTCCCGACGGCAAACGTTCGTTCGAATTCCAGAAGGGACCGATCTTTACGCAAATCTGCCTCGCGGACGAAATCAATCGCGCCACGCCCAAAACGCAGTCTGCCTTGCTCGAGACCATGCAGGAAGGAACCGTCACTGCCGCCGGCACCCGCTACGTGCTGGAGAAACCCTTTTTCGTCCTCGCGACACAGAACCCGATCGAGCAGGAAGGCACCTACCCGCTGCCCGAAGCGCAATTGGATCGGTTCTTTTTCAAGCTAGTGGTCGGGTACTCGACCCGCGAGGAACTCGCCACGATCGTCGAACGCACCACGCGTAGTGAACAGATCGAGCCGGAAAAGGTGATGGATGGTCGCGAGATCCTTCGCTGGCAGCATCTGGTTCGCCAGGTGGTACTGGCCAAGCATGTTCAGGACTACATCGTGCGGCTGGCGCTGGCCACGCATGTCGATGGCCCGTTCGCGCTGCCCATCACGAACAAGTACCTGCGATGGGGATGCAGTCCTCGCGCGGCGCAGGCCATGGCGTTGGCAGCCAAAGTGCGAGCCCTGTTGGAAGGTCGCTTCAATGTGAGTTTCGAAGATGTGCGAAGGGTCTTCCTCCCCGCATTGCGACACCGGGTGATCCTGAACTTCGAGGCCCAAGCCGAAGGGATCGACACCGACCGCGTGTTGTTGGAGATCCTGGAGAAGCTGCCGGAAAAAGCCAGCGATGCCCCCGTCGCTGCCGTGTTGAAGTAATCGCGCCCCGATCGGTTTCAGCTTGGAGTTCCTCCAGCAATCATGGCCCCCATGCCGGAAAGTTCGAGCCTGCTCAGCCCGCAATTGCTTGCGCAATTGGAGCGACTGGAACTCGTCACGCGCAAAGTCTTCCGCGGACGGCTCAAAGGGGAACGTCGCAGCAAGCGGAAGGGGCAGAGCGTCGAGTTCGCCGATTTTCGCAGCTATGTACCGGGCGATGATTTGCGATTCGTCGATTGGAACCTCTACGCGCGACTCGACAAGCTTTTCATCAAACTGTTCCTGGAAGAAGAAGACCTCCACTTCTTCGCCCTGATCGACGCCAGCCGCTCGATGGAGTTCGGCGAACCGACGAAGCTGGAGTATGCCAAGCAGTTGGCGGCGGCGTTGGGATTTATCGGCCTATGCCGCACCGACCGCGTCAAGCTGGAGTTCCTCGGCGCATCCCGCTCGCACCCCGGTCCGGTTCTCCGTGGCCGCAAAAGCCTGTGGAGGATGCTCGACTACCTGCAGTCGATGCCGGGTGATTCCGCGGCGGCCGCCAACAACATTACCACCACCACCGACCTCGCGACCTCCGTGCGGGAATTCTGTCTGCGCAATCCGGGCCGCGGCATTCTGGTGCTGATCTCCGACCTGATGGACAAGGCCGGCTACGAAACGGCCCTGCGACTGCTGTTGGCGCGGCAAATGGACGTCTACGTGATTCAACTGCTCAGCAACGAGGAATTGCATCCCGAGCTGCAGGGCGATTTAAAGCTGGTCGACTGCGAAGATAAAGACGTCGCCGAGATCACCGTCAGCCGCCCCTTGCTCGACCGCTATCAAAAAACGCTCGCCGCATTCGTGGAAGGTGCCCGCGAGTTCTGCACGCGGCGCGGCATGACCTATTTGCTCGCCAATACGCAGATCCCCGTCGATCAACTCGTCGCAAACTACCTCCGGCAGCGAGGCTTAGTGCGATGACCAGCTGGTTAAGCAGCGCCCTCACTCCCCTGCAATGGATTCTGCTCGCTGCCATCCCACCGGCGATCGTACTGCTGTATTTTCTCAAGCTCAAACGCATGCCGCTGGAAGTGCCCAGCACTTACCTGTGGAGCCGTACGATCGAGGATCTGCATGTCAACTCGATCTGGCAGCGACTGCGGCAGAGCCTGCTGCTGTTGTTGCAACTGCTGCTGATTGCCCTGATCATGCTTGCCTTGCTCCGACCCGGTTGGCGCAGCTCGCGACTAACCGGCAATCGCTTCATCTTCCTGATCGATAATTCGGCCAGCATGTCGGCCACCGATGTCGCGCCCAATCGACTGGAAGAAGCTAAGCGGTTGGCCGGCCAGATGATCGACCAGATGAAATACGGGGAAGAAGCGACCGTGATGACCTTTTCGGACCAGGCGCGAATCGGACGCGCCTTTACTGACAACCGGCGTCAGCTGCAGTCGCTGGTCCGGGAGATCCTGCCAACCAATCGCACGACCGACATTTCCGATGCACTGCGCGTGGCAGCCAGTCAGGCGAATACGGGACGCACCGGCGACCCGAACAACCCGCAGGACGAAAAAGTCGCGGAGGCTCGCCCCACGACGTTGTATATCTACTCCGATGGCGGCATGCCTCCCGTCGGCGATGTGACGCTCGCCAACATCGAGATCCGCTACATCCCCATCGGCAGTTCGATTCCCAGCAATCTGGCAATCACGGCTTTCAGTGTCGACCGGAACCCGGAGCGAGCCAACGAACTGCAGGCCTTCGCGCGGATCGAGAACTTTGGCGATCGGGATCGCGAATGCCGGGCGGAGCTTTTTCTCGACGGAAAGTCGCTCGACGTTCAAACCGTTCAAGCTGCTGCCGGCGACGGAACCGGTCTGCAATTCCAGCTCCGCGATATCGAACAAGGCGAGCTGAAACTGGTGCTGGATCTCGACGATGATTTGGAATTGGACAATCAGGCGTTCACGGCGGTCGATCCGCCGCGGCCGGCTCGAGTGCTGTTCGTCAGCCCCGGCAATGAAGGACTGCGACGCGCGCTCGCGACCGACGTCGCCGCCAAGTTGGCCGATGTAAGCTTCGCGGACGTCGATGTCCTGCAAACTCCGGCCTACGCCGACGACGCTGACTTGGGACGATACGATCTGGTGATCTACGATCAGTGCGTACCGCCCAAGATGCCGCAGGCAAACACCCTGTTCATCGGCCGCGCACCGCCGCTGGAGACATGGTCGCTCGGCGAACGCACGGGCCCGCCCGCCATCCTCGATGTCGACCGCTCCCACCCCCTGATGCAACTGCTTGAACTGGGCAATGTGCGGATCGTGGAGGCCTCGGCGGTGAAATCCCCGCCCGCTGCGATTTCCCTGATCGACTCCACCATCGGGACGCTGATGAGCATCGCGGAACGAGGCGCCTTCCAGGACGCTGTGCTGGGATTTGATTTCCTGATGCGCGACGAAAAAGGCGAGCTCGTGCCCAACACCGACTGGCAACGCTACTACAGCTTCCCGATCTTCGTACAGAATCTACTCAGCTACCTGGGCGGTGCCGGTTCGGCAACCACGGCCAACTCGGTGCTGCCCGGCCAACCGATCCGGCTGCGATCGGCGGGGAATGTCGGTGCGCTGGAAATCCGCAGTCCCGCCGGCGAGGAATCGGTGCTGAAACGCGAGGGCGGCTCGGGCTTCATCTTCTCGGGGACCGACCTGCAGGGCATCTATGCGGTCCGGGAAAGCGGGCAAAAAGTTGCCAGCCAGCATTTTGCGGTCAACCTGTTTCAGGCCCTTGAAAGCAATCTGCTCCCCGCCGAGAAACTCGATATCGGATCGACCGAAATACGCAAGGAAGCGGTCAGCGAGGTAACGCGCCGCGAACTCTGGAAACTAATCCTCGGCCTGGCCCTGGTAGTCCTGCTGTTTGAATGGTACGTATATAATCGTCGCGTGTACTTGTAATGCATTGCGGCTCCAGGATGGTCTCTTCGCAGCCATGGATTCGAACTCAGGCGGGATTCGAACTCAGGCGGGATTCGAACGGGGGTGTAATGCATCTCGAGTTCGTGAAAACGGAATGCTCCCGGCCCCCTCCCCTTCTTAGAAAAGAGATAACTCGATGAAAGTCGCGACCATTGAAACCGACCGAGGCACGATCCGCTTGGAACTCTTTGCGGACAAGACCCCCAAAACGGTCGACAATTTTGAAAAGCTGGCGACCAAGGGTTTTTATGATGGATTGAAATTTCACCGCGTGATCGCGGACTTCATGATCCAGACCGGTTGCCCGCAAGGTAGCGGCACGGGCGGACCGGGATACCAGTTCGAAGACGAGTTCCATCCCGAGTTGAAACACAACGGGCCGGGGATCCTGTCGATGGCCAATCGCGGCCCGAACACCAACGGCAGTCAGTTCTTCATCACCCATGTGGCCACGCCGCATCTGGACGGCCGGCATTCGGTCTTCGGTCGCGTCCTGCAAGGCCAAGACGTGGTAAATGCCATTCGCCAAGGCGACGTGATGCGCAAAGTTACCGTCACCGAGGAAACCGCCAAGTGACCTTATTCGGGGCGACTTCGAGATCGATGCACGAAAGACGGATCGCCAGCCTCGGTCTCGCGTTCCGACTTTCCCGAGCCGTCCCGTCGCTGCTTGTTGTGGCGAGCTGGCTGGCCGTTGCGCTCGTCGGAGCATGGTCGAGTCCGCACGTGTACGGGCAGCAAAACGCTCCCGCCCCCCTCTATCGATTCGCCTGGGAGAGTTGCTCACCGTCCCCCTATGAAATCTATTGTTTCTATCAACCGCCGCTGCCCGACACCGACTTGGATTTCCATCAGCGGCTGGCGCAGGAGATCGCGGGATCGAATGTCAACCTGGTGTTCACTCCGCTGATCGTTGATGGATCGCTCGACCCGCAACGGCTGCCTCCGATTATTGGTGCAAGCTGGACATCGCTGGCGTCGCAAGGATTCTCGAAGCCTGTTTACCTCTGTTTTTCACCCGGGGGCAAAGTGCTTCACGAAGGACCGTTCGAAGGACCGTTGGTCTCCACCCTTGTGGAATCGCCCGCGCGGAAGCGACTGGCGGAGCAGCTCGCGAAAGGTCAACAAGTGCTGGTGGTGTCGCTGCCGGGATCGGATGAGGCGGCAACCACGCTGGCCGATGAGGCGATCAGAAAGGCGATCGATCAGGCCGCCGGATCGGGACCAAATGTTGCTCGCGTTGCCTCCTACACGATTTCACGTGTCGAACCGGCCGAAGAGTGGCTGCGCCGCATCCTGCGGAGTTCGGCAGCCCAAACGCCGGATAACGCCGAACCGGTTGCCTGCGTTGTGTACGGTCGCGGCCGGATGTTGACCGTGCGGATCGCGGACGGCCAAAATCTCGCGAAGTTTCAATCCGAATTGGCCGGCGATCTGACCTTGGCAAGTTCACCCTACAGCGGTTCACGCGATTTATTGCCCGGCGAAGACCTGCTCCTGGCCTACGATTGGACTGCAGCAGTCGATCAGGCCATGGAAGCGGCAACCAAGCCGCCGGCTCCGGTGACACCCCCGCCTGCAACTGGGCACGATGAAGTCAAATCGGAAGCGAACCAGCCGATCCAAGCGGATCGTTCGTTCTTCGGCGGTGTTGCCCCGATGCTCGCCGTCACCCTGGGGGTCCTGTTCCTCACCATTCTCTTCATCATTCGCCCCCGGTGAATGGATGGCTATAATACTTTGACGGTTTCCGAAAGGGCGAGGCGAACGCGACGCGAGTCGCTCGGGCGTGGATAGTGCGACAAAACGCGCTAGGGTGCATGTCGCCGTACCAGCATTCGATGCAGGAGGGCCAAACTGATGATCGATTCGAACCCCGACTCGGATCCTCAAGAACCAAAGCCCGCCCCCTCGCAGCAAGATCCGCTGCTCACGGTCCTCGCTCCGCAAGCGACGGCCGTCCCACTGCTGCCAACCGATGCGGAACCGGTCCTGGCAACGACAGCGTCGGAACTGGTTGGCTACAACGATCCGTCGCTGCTGTCCCAGCGGAATTTGTCGCTCTATAAGCTCACTTGGCTGATGACCATCCTCGGGCTGATGCTCGTGTCGATGTGCATCGGTCCTTACTTCATCGAGCAATTTGAGTACGCGAAGGCGCGTGGCCGGCAGCGAGCCGAAGTCGAGATGGCGAAAACCGCGCTGCCTGCCACTTCGCTGATGGAGTTATCGAAGGCATACCAGTTGGTGTCGATGCGAGTCGGCCCCAGCGTTGTGCACATCAACGTCTTGGGCGTGGATACTCCGGAGGAGGAAGAACCGGCCTTGCGACGATTTCGCGACGCTCAGGGACAAGGCTCGGGCGTGATCATCGATGCGGATGGATACATTGTTACGAATCGTCACGTGGTGGACGGAGCCAAGAAGATTGAGATCGTGTTAAGCGATGGACGTCGCGTACCGGCCACCATTGTCGGCCTGGATAATCTCACCGATCTCGCGGTGCTGAAGGTCGATGCCTCGGGATTGATCGCCGCGGAATGGGGAAACAGCGATGACCTGGAAGTGGGCGCGCTGGTGTGGGCGGTCGGCAGTCCGTTCGGACTCGAGCGGTCGATCACATTCGGCATCCTCAGTGCCAAGCATCGAGCAGGTCGTGCCGGCACGCATTTCCAGGATTTGATGCAGACCGACGCAGCGGTGAACCCGGGCAACAGCGGCGGACCGCTTGTCGACGTGACGGGCAGGGTTGTCGGGATCAATACGGCCATCGTCGGGTCGTCGTATTCGGGCATCAGCTTTGCCATCCCGAGTCAGATCGCCAGCGATGTCGTGCGTCGTTTGAAAACCCAGGGCCGCGTTGTCCGCGGATGGCTCGGGTTGGAATTAGATAACCTGAGCGAGTCGCGAGCCCGCGAAATGGGACTGGCATCCACGCGCGGTGCCGTCGTGGGACGCATTGTTTCGCAGCGGTGGGGCGAATCACCGGCGGGCAAAGCGGGCATCGAACCGGGTGATTTGATCGTCGAGTTCGACGGCACCGAGGTCCTGAACCGCGAGTCCTTAATCGCACAAGTCGGCCGCACCGAGGTCGGCAAGAGTGTCGCGGTCAGCGTGCTTCGCGGCGGCACCCCCATGCAGTTCGCCGTGACGCTCGGCGAACGGCCTTCTCTGGCTCAATAAACCCTGCGCAACTCGTCGCGATCCGAACTCGCCGAAATTTACCCTCTGGAAACGCACACCGATGAATCCCACTCCGCCTACACCCCCCGTGGAAATTGACGTCCATATGGTCCAGCAACTGCGAGCCTCCGAGGAAGATTTCCTGCTGCTCGATTGCCGCGAAATCGAAGAATGGCAAACCGTGAAACTCGACGGAGCCACCTTGATTCCGATGGGCAGTATGCCCGCCCGGATCGGGGAACTGGAACCGTATCGCGAGAAACGGATCGTGGTGTATTGCCACCACGGCGGCCGTAGCCTGCAGGTGACTCGCTGGCTGCGGCAACAGGGGTTTGATCAGGCACAAAACATGCGCGGCGGCATCGATGCATGGTCGCTGATGATCGACCCGAGCTTGCCGCGATATCGCTAAATCGACCGCGACTGCAAAAGACACGTCGCCGTGTCAAACCATGCCGCAGCCGTTGGTGCCACGATGCAGCTGCGGCCTCGCGTGGTCGGCGATCGCTCCGTTCCCGTCACACCCAAGTCGGCGACGGACGCATCTCGCGAAATCACGCGGCCCGTTGACGACGCGTGGTCATCGGATATTCGATCCGCTCTCGAATCGCGTAGTTCTGCTTGGGCTGCGATGTAAAGTAGATCCTCGCACACACCTCGCCCAGCAATCCCAAACTGAAAAACTGCATGCTGACCATCCCTGCCAGTACCGTCAGCAACAACAGCGGGTTGCCCGTCATGTCCACCTGGCCCAGCAACTTCATCAAGAGTGTCGCCACGCCCGTCGACATCGCCACGGCGAAACACAACAGGCCGATGCGGCCAAACAGTTTCATCGGGCTGGCGGAATACTCAAGTAAGTACTTCACCGTTAACAGATCCAGGATCACTCGAATCGTGCGCGAGATCCCGTATTTGGTGACACCGAATTTGCGAGCGTGGTGCTGCACGGCAACTTCCACGCAACGGGCGCCGCGCTGGTGAGCCAGAATCGGAATGAAGCGATGCATTTCTCCGTAGAGTTCCAATTCCTGGGCGATCTCGCGGCGTATGGCTTTCAGTGAGCAGCCAAGGTCCCGAATCGGGAACCGCGTTGTCCGGGAGATCAACCAGTTCGCTATCATCGACGGCAACCGGCGATTGACAAACGTGTCCTGACGTCGCTGTCGCCAACCGTGCACCAGATCGTAGCCTTCCTCCAACTTGTCGATCATCATCGGAATGTCGCTGGGATCGTTCTGCAGGTCGCCGTCCATCGTGACGACGACATCGTGAACGGCTGCCTGGATCCCCGCGTGCATCGCTGCGGTTTGGCCGAAATTGCGACGAAACACCAGCACTTTCACGTGGGAATCCTCGGCGGCAAGCTCCCGCAGCACCTCCGTCGTGCCATCCCGGGATCCGTCGTCCACAAAGATCAATTCGTAGGGCCAACCGGTGCCGCTCAGCGTCTCATGAAGCCGGCTCCACAGCGGCAGCACATTGTCTTTTTCATCCCGAACCGGAACCACTACGGAAACGCTCATCCCATTCCTCCTTGAAGGGCTTGCGTGAACGGACCCTCCTCCGCCCACGCGACGAACCGGACCGCGGGCCGTCGATCACACCGGATCACACCGGAGCACGTCGGGGCGCGCGGGTGGGAAGTTTAGGTAATCGGCCTGCTTGCCGCAACGTCAGTGCGGGCTGGGTAAGCCTGGAAAGCTTTGTTGAACTTGCGGAACCCCCGTTTTGCAGCTGTTACAACTTCGCATTCTGCCTCCAATCCCTGATTATCTTACGCAGGCGTTACGACGGGATTCGGGTTTTGCGGCTCTTGGCGATCGCGTCGTGCGTGGCTTGAGTTTGGTGACGCGCGCGCCGAAAGTTGGCATAGAGCCGATTGTTCCGATTCACCGGAACGAGCGTGAAGTGCTAGCTGTAGTACGCATCGGGGTTCCCCGAGTTATGAAGGCGGCACCGCTCGCGAAGCTCACTCACCGGTCCGTCATCCCGCCTCCTACGCCTACCCCTCGTCGAAGACAGGATCTGAAATGTCGCGTATTAATACGAACATTCCGTCACTCGTTGGACGCATCCACCTCGCCCGAAGCCAAGCCGACTTGCAGTTGGCACTGGACCGATTGAGCACGGGCTTGCGGATCAACTCGGGTAAAGATGATCCGGCGGGATTGATTGGCAGCGAGCGAATCGGCAGCGAAATCGTATCCGTCGGACGGGCGATCGCCAACACGCAGCAGGCTGATCAGATCCTCGCCACGGCCGAAGGCGCCCTGGGCGAAATCAGCAAGTTGCTCAATGACATCCGCGGGTTGATCACCGAGGCGGCCAACGAAGGAGCAATCAGCAGCGATCAGGTCGCAGCTCAACAACTTCAAGTTGACACCTCCTTGGAAGCGATCGACCGCATCGTGGCGATCACCAGCTTCCAAGGCAAGAAATTGCTCGACGGCAGCCTCTCGTTTCTGACGTCCGGAATGTTGCCCGCCGACATCTCGGATTTGAGCGTCAAGCAAGCGAACCTGCCCAGCTCGGGCACGCTCACCCTCACCCTCACCGTCGCCACGCCGGCCGCCAAAGCATCGCTTGTCGGCTCCAATGCCAATCTTTCGCAGTCTTTTGTGGTTGAAGTCGCTGGCAACAAGGGAATCGAAGTCTTCACCTTCGCGAATGGCACCAGCCCGCAACAGATCGTCGATGCCGTGAATCTGCTGACCGACTCCACGGGCGTCGCCGCTTCGCTTTCCGGGTCCGGAGAATATGTGTTCGAGTCCGCCGAATACGGCAGTGATGCGTACGTCGAAGTGCGTCAAATCAGCAGCACCGGCACCTTCGTCGGCGCCGGTTCCCGTGCCTA
>JBJOLO010000720.1:0-10936 GCA_046045565.1 Planctomycetota bacterium
AAGCACGCCTGACTGCCAATCCCGAGCGCGACGACTATCCGGCATGGCATCCGAACGGCAGGCAAATCGTTTATGTCGCAGAGCGGAATGGAAAGCATGACCTTTATCTGGCTGATCTGCCATAACGCGTCGTGTGTTGAGCGACGAACATGACGAGTTGCTTGGGCATCTCCCCAACCCGTCGTGATCCAACACCCAAGAACAGTCGTGCACTTTCGGGTGCCACTGCCAGCCGTGACCAACAGGTCACGGCTGACAGTGCCGATTGCACCACCGAAGGAAGACCTACCAATGAACGACCCAATCAGTCATGCGGGCTAGGATCGAACTGCGAACGCGGGACACCGAAGCCACTCAGCCCCACTGTTTCTAGATCGATACGAAATCAATAATGTCGGCATGAAACCAACCGCTGTCATCAATGTTGTGGGCCTCACACCGGGGTTAATCGGCCCGGACATGCCGCGTGTAAGAGAGTTTTGTCAGCGCGGAAAGCTGGCCACGATTGCTCCCGTTATTCCCGCCGTCACCTGTTCGGTTCAGGCGACGTATTTGACGGGCCGTTGGCCGAGCGACCACGGGATTGTGGGTAACGGTTGGTATTTTCGCGACGAGTGCGAAGTCCGTTTCTGGCGGCAGTCCAATAAGCTGGTGGCGGGCGACAAGATCTGGGATGAAGCGAGGAGAATCGATCCGAGTTTCACGTGCGCCAACCTTTTCTGGTGGTACAACATGTATTCGACGGTCGACGTCAGTGTGACGCCACGACCGATGTATCCCAGCGATGGCCGGAAGCTGCCGGACATCTACACATCGCCTGCGGAGTTGCGAGGCGAACTGCAAGGCGAACTGGGAACGTTTCCGCTCTTTGAGTTTTGGGGGCCGGCCGCTGGCATTGCGTCGTCGCGATGGATCGCCGAAGCCGCCAAGCATGTCAGCGCACGTTTCTCGCCGACACTGACACTGGTCTATCTGCCGCATCTTGACTACGGCCTGCAACGACACGGCCCCGACCTCAAGCAAGTGGCGAACGAGCTGCGCGACATCGATGCGGTGGTCGGAGGATTGATCGACTTCTATGAGTCACGGGACACCTCGGTCGTGTTGCTCAGCGAGTACGGCATCACGCGAGTCTCGCGGGCGGTGCACCTGAATCGGGTGCTCCGCGAGGCCGGATTGCTGAGCGTGCGTGTCGAGTTGGGGCGAGAACTGCTGGATGCAGGAGCCAGCGTTGCATTCGCCGTGGCCGATCACCAGGTCGCACACGTGTACGTCAACGACCTTACGAAGCTGAACACGGTACGCGAATTGATCGCACGGACATCCGGTGTCGCGCGTGTGTACGACTCTTCGACGGCGGCGGAGATTCATTTGAATCATCCTCGCGCAGGTGAACTCATCGCCCTATCCGAGCCCGACGCCTGGTTCACGTACTATTATTGGCTGGACGAAGCCAGCCGGCCCGACTTCGCGCCGACCGTCGATATCCACCGCAAACCGGGCTACGATCCGGCCGAATTGCTACTCGATCCGCAGTTGCCGTTTCCGAAGCTCAAGATCGCATGGAAACTACTGCAAAAGAAGTTGGGCTTCCGTTACTTGATGGACGTGATTTCCACGAATGGGCAGGCAGTCCGCGGCTCGCATGGTCTCGCTGCCGCATCGCCCGAAGACGCGCCGGTGTTCATCTCCACGCGTTCCGATTTGATCACCGAATCGGCCATCTCGCCGACCTTCGTGAAACAACTACTCCTGAAACATCTGTGCGCCTGAAACGGGAACAAGCAATCGTTGGCATCAGCCGAGCGTGTCCACGCGGATCCACTGACGTTTCACGACCGTCACTGCGCCTTTGATGCAGCAGCATGACGCTAATCGTTCGGCTGATCTGCGTTTGAATCGGACGGCGATTCGTCGGGTTTCCGACCACGCCGGGAGTGCCTCGTCTTGGGAACGCCAATCCGCTGAGCGTGATAAATGCTGGAATGACCGCTCAAGAAGTACGACAGGAAACAGGCCACTGCCGCATAGACCACGAACCCCGAACTTAGCAGCGCGCCGTTTCCGGGCGCAAAGAGTTCGATTGCCATGATCGTGCAGGCGAGCGGTGTATTGGTTGCGCCCGCGAACACCGCGACGAACCCCAGTCCCGCCATGAAATCGACTGGCACACCAAGTAACTGTCCCAACACATTTCCGAGCGCGGCACCAATGAAAAAGAGCGGCGTGACTTCACCACCCTTGAAACCGCTGCTCACCGTCACCGCCGTAAAAAGCAATTTCCACCACCAACTGAACCGGTCCGCGCCGCCCAAGTGGAAACAGGATTGAATCGTCACCGCCGCCGGGTCATCGGGATTCGCCGCCACGCCCAATCCCAGGTAATCGCGTTCGCCCAGCAGCCACACCAACGCGATCACCAGGCATCCGCCCACAACCGGCCGCAGCCAGGGGCGGGAAATCGTGTGCTTGAACGCCCAATTCATTCCGTGCGTCATCTCCGCAAACAACACGCTCGCCAGGCCGAAAAACACAGCGGCAATCGCCACCTTCCCCGTCAAAAGCCAATCCAAAGTGGCTCCACGCGAAACATGAACCAGATGATCGCTTACCTCGATGTGATAATGCGCATGGCCGATTCCCCATAAGGAGTTGACTTGATCGCCGACAATGCTTGCGATCAAACAAGGTATCAGCGCTTGGTAACTCAAGCGGCCGATGGCGAGCACCTCCAGCGCAAAGACAGCGCCTGTCAACGGTGTTCCGAATACGGCACCAAATCCAGCGGCCACGCCGGACATCAGCAAGATGCGCGTATCTTCTTCGCTCAGTCGGAGCCAGCGTCCCAAGGCTCCTGCGAGACTGCCTCCCATTTGCACGGCGGTTCCCTCACGCCCCGCCGAACCGCCACACAGGTGCGTGACTAAGGTACCGATCAGGACCAGTGGAGCCATTCGGATGGGAACTCCACCGTCGGGTTCATGAATCTGTTCCAGGATCAGGTTGTTGCCGCCTTCGGCTGACCGCCCCCAAAGGTGATACATGAGTCCCGAAGCAAGGCCAGCAATCGGTAGCAGGTAAAGAAGCCAGGGATGCTGCCACTGAAGCGTGGTCACTCGGTCGAGCGACCACAGAAAAAGCGAGACTGTCGAACCGACAGCAATCCCCAGCGGCAAGCCAATCGCCAGCCATTTCAAGACGAAGGCGCCTAAGTGCAAGTGCTCCCGATAGTCCCATCGCAACGACATTGGAAACCTCCGAGGCGTCGCCCGTCCGCGGGACTCGTCCTCAGGCGATCGCCTAAATAGAAACTCCCACGACATCACAACGCAAATCGTAGGAGTTATCAGCCAGCGCAGCGGCTTGGCGGTTGTCGGCGAACCCCATCGCCATCTGCCAAAATCTTAGCTTTGGATTAGGAAAGTAACAACGGTAGAAACGGCATGCTACGCGACAGTCCCCGGACGACGATCGTGCTCAGGCTTGTCAAGAACATACGAACGCTCTTCGTTCTTGAGCGGCCAGCCAGACTTTTGAGGCTCGGCAGTAACGTAGGGGGAATCCAGTGCCGGCAGCGCGGAGAGCGGTAGGATCAATCCTACGACCGTGTATAGCAGGGTGTGTTTCATGACCTTTGGCGTCGACAACAGGTGTTTGTATTTCTTGGTTGCACCGGCCTTGAGATCCGAGATTCTAGTGCTTCAACGGCAACCTGCTCCATCAAATCATCCTGCCTGATGAAGTTATCTTCGGTGCGTTGCTGGAGCTTGTCACAAACGATAATCTGGTGATCCTTGATGCGCGACTGCTGCTCTACGGTATCACCACGATAAGCGAAATGAAATCGTCATGACCACCTTGCGCGTTTCCTGGTCCACCACGTTGGTGCTCATCCCTCTATTTAGCTTCGTCACCGCATCCGTCTTGGGCCGGCAACGGGATTCCGAGTCGGAGTTGGCTTGGGTGACGGCGGAAATCAAAGCTCCGCGCGTGTCGTTTCGGACGTTCGATAGCGAGGCAGCAAAGACGAAGGTGAGCTATCACCTCTACACACCTGCGGTCTATGCCGAGGAAACGGAGCGACGATTTCCCGTTGTGTACTGGTTGCATGGCTCCGGTGGCGGATTGGCGGGAATCGCTCGCGTCGCAACGCATTTCGATGCAGCGATTGAAGCAGGCAAGACGCCGCCCTGTCTGGTTGTCTTCGTCAATGGCCTGGTCGAAGGCATGTACGTGGACTGGAAGGATGGCTCGGCACCACTGGAAACCATCATCGTCAAGGAACTCGTTCCTCACATCGACGCGAAGTATCGCACCACGGCGTCGCGCGAGGGGCGGTTGCTGGATGGCTACAGCATGGGCGGTTACGGGGCGGCGCGCCTGGGATTCAAACACCCAAACCTCTTCCGCGCGGTTTCGATCATGGGTGGCGGACCGCTGCAAGCCGAACTGGTTCAGACTCCACGTGCCGGTCGACAACGGGCCGCCGAAGTGCTTCAAAAAGTTTATGGCGGTGATCAGGAGTACTTCAAAAGCGTCAGCCCCCGACGACTCGCCGAACAAAACGCGGAAGCGTTGATAAGGGGGTCCCTCATTCGCCAAGTGTGCGGCGATCAGGACGAGACCTTCGCGAACAATCGCAACTTTCACGAACACCTGGAGCAACTCAAGATCCCACACACTTGGACCGTACTGCCGGGCATCGACCACAACCCGCTAAAAACGCTGGAAGCACTCGGCGATTCCAATTGGGTTTTCTACCGAGAAGCATTCCAATCATCAGCCGGCGGGAAATCCGAGAAGAAGAAGTCCGATTCGGAGATCACCTTCCAAGTCAAAAAGCAGGATCGCCGAGCGGTGATCGTGAACGCCCCGACCGACGGCACCAAGCGACCGACCGTCATCGTGCTCCACGGCGGCATGGGGAGTGCCAAGGTCATGCGGGCCAACTCGGGCTTTGACGCCGTTGCAAAATCACAAGGCTTCATGGCGGTTTACGCAGAGGGAACCGCGTTTGGGGACGATCGTCACGCCTGGAATACGGGCTATCTGCTGCGACGGCTGGTGCAAGACGCAGATGATATTGCGTACTTCGATACGTTAATCGACACGCTCGTGCGAGAGCATGGAGCCGATCCGACTCGCATCTATATGACGGGCGGATCCAACGGCGGAATGATGACGTTTGTCTATGCGGTTACTCGACCGGAGAGACTGGCCGCCATCGCTCCGGTCGTGGCCTCGATGTTCACGTTCGACACCAAACCGTCTGTCCCGCTGCCGATCCTGTTCATCAACGGCGCGAAAGACGAGGAAGTCCCGCTGGAAGGAGGCATGAGTCGCAATCCGATCGTGCGTCGCGGGCAACAAGCTCCGTTCAAGCCCGTGAACGAAGTGGTTCAGTTCTGGGTCGAGGCAAACAAATCGAAGCCGGAGGCTCAAGTCGTTACCCAGGGGTCCGTGACGACGACCGTCTACGAACCGACACCAAACGGTGCGGTCACCGAGTTTGTCGTCGACTCGGCGGGCGGCCACGGCTGGCCGGGAACCAAATCGCGTCGCGAAGGCAGCACTCCCATTACCTCGTTCTCCGGCGCGGAGCGAACCTGGAAATTCTTCAAGGACAAACGACGACAAGAGCCTCAGCGGTAGCCTAGGACGGTAGCCTGGGACAGTAGCCTAGGACGGGGAACATCAGCTGCTGAGCACCCGCTCGACGATCCCGTTCAGAATCTCCGGATCGGTATAACCTATGACCATCGCGCGAGGCGTACCCTGCGCGTCCAAGAATAGAACGGTCGGCAAGGCACCGAAGTCAGGGAGCTGACTTCCGACCCGATTGTCATCAAGCAGCAGCGGATAGCTGATCTCGACTTTTTCAGCAAAATGCTTGAGCTTCGGCAGATAGTCGGCTGGAGTTCCCTCCTCATACGTGATGCCGATCACCTGGACTCCTTCGGACGCCCTTTCGCGGTGGAGCTTAATCAGATGCGGTATCGACATGCGGCACGGAGGGCACCAGGTGCCCCAGAAATCAACGACCGTCGCTCGTGCTCCCTGGAGTTCCTTCAGTGTCCGGCGGTTTCCGGCGAGATCCTGGAGCATGAAATCGAATTGATTGGGAAGCGGCCGCGAAAAAGCCCCGTCGATCCTCTCTTCGGTTGCTCGGGTTGAAGTCCTTGGCGGCGGGGTGTCCGCGAGAACCTTGAGCAGCATCTCCGTCACTTCCTCGTTCGTAAGCTGCGAAGTGTCTGCAACACCCTGTTGCTGCTTCTGTTTTTCAAAACCTGCGGCAAGCGCTGCGGCGTAGTTCTGTATCGCTTCTTCCCGCTGTCTCAATGCTTGCCCCGCATCGACGTCCCCCTGCCAGTAAGCCTTCGCAAGTTCCAAATGATGAGCTTCATCGGCGTCATCGGCTTCGGCTCGCATGTGATCGAGGAAGGCGACAACGGCGTCGCACTGTCGAGGTGAAATCAGCGACCTCAATTCGTCGGTTTTTTCCACATTGCCGAGTTGATTCAGAAGCGTTTCAGGACTGCGACTTGACCGCTTGCCGTGATACCGCAGAGCAAAAACCATGAATGCGGGTAAATAGTAGTGTCGCCCTTCGTTGTCAAGGAAATGGAGTGCATCGGGAGACTCGTCAATCTGTTCGTCGGGAACCGCAGTCCAGTCATCGAGTTCATCCTGTCGGCGTGCATCCGCGCGTTCGGCCTCCGTGCCATAGTCATCAATAACGTTTGCCTCGCGAAGCGAGACGCCATTTCCCAGCCGAACGTCCCTGAACGCATCGCGGATTTGCTCGATCAACGCCATGATTTGCGGGGATGGATTGCGGGCATTACGTTGACGAACAAGGCGAACGAGCGATGCCAAGCTCCAAACAAAGCCGGTGACGAATAACGCGATGGAAGCGTTGATCAAGATCGGTTGCTTGGCAACGGTGAGACGAAACCCGATGCTCGTGAGTGCGTAGGCCCAACAGAAGAAGTAAAGGTAAAAGAACCGTCCCGAGTTCGTGAACATGTGGGCGTCCGGAAATGATTGCAGGTCGCACCGTCAGTCCCCTATCTTAGGGACCGACGGACCGAGTGCCTAGCAAAGACGCAGCGGCGAGTCGGATAGCTGTTCATGGCGTGTTGATATGTTCGACGTTTGCTCCTACTTCGCGCACAAGCCGGCAGCTTCGGTGATGCGGTTTAAGGACGCACGATAGCAGGTGTAGTTGATGACCTGCGTCACGGCGCGCGGCCCTGCGACTTCCACCGCCATTGCCACTTCCGCATCCGTCAGGACGATCGGCGCAGAGGCAAGATTTTTGGCGACTACCAACAACGCCTGCTCGCGTGCATCGGGCAGCGATCCTGCCTTGCTCAGATCGCCATCCAAGGCGTGGATCTGTGTCTCGTCCACCCCGAGGGCCCGCAGTTCGTGGTGTGCCAAGGCGGTGAGATACCAGGCTCGATCCTGCCGCGCCGTGACCCAATTGATTTTGGCCTGCAAGGCGGGACTCAACTCTTCCGATTGCTGCGACGCCAACACGGCAGCCACGAGCCGCTTTCCTGCAACGGGGTAATGGGCCAAAAGTCGTTGCCACTGCGGCAGCGGCTCCCTGCCGACCACGTCACCGAGTACTTCTCGCGCCTTCTGCTGATCGACGAGCGGCAGGCGGGGCATTCGCGATTCAGCCCAATCGATTTTCTCCCTCAGCGCCTTGCCGGTGAGCAGCGGTGGGCGCTTGCATTCAGTCGCCGCCCCGCCTTGCAGCGAGACGCTGCCGGCATCAAAGGCAACGACGTTCGATTTTTTCTCTGCAAACTTATCGGAGGTCTTCGTGAGATACGATTGATGTTCACTCTTACCCGTGCGACCAAAGTTTCCTCCGTCGCGCATCTGAGGAATGCCGGCCCCTTCTTTCCAGCGGTTGATCGCATTGTTTCCGGCGATCGATCCCAGCATTTCGATCAATTGCATGTCGGAGTAATGAGCGCCGCATGCTTCCAGATCCATGTCCGTCAGCAGGTGTGGCTCCAGCGTCAACCGCTTTGCCAACGCAAAGGCCACGCGTTCTTTTTCGGGGAAGATATTCCATTCGCTGTCGAGCGCTGCGATCTCATCCTCACTCATGCCCACTGCCAACAACTTGGATTCCTGGTGACCGAGGCAGTACTGGCAGTTGTTTGCCCGCGCCGCAATCCAGAACATGCGCACCTTGAAACCGTAATCCAAACTCAGTAACGGATCTTGCGGATTCGGTCGACTGGGCGTTTGCAAACTGGGAAAACCGCCGACCGGGGCGCCTCCGAACGTCAGATACGCATTCGGTGCGTCCCCCAGATAGACCTTGCGCAACCGGGCTTCGTAACCGAATTGCCGAGGATTCTCCTGCTCTTGTTTCTTCTCTTCTTCGCTGAGATCGGGCAACGGAATCCGCGGAGTTCGATCCTTGAGGTCCTCGAGGTACTGCTTCATCGCCTCCCGGGTAACCGGCGTTTTGCGTGGCTGGTCTGTCTTGTTCGGCTCGACCAGTTTCAATGCCGTCGACTCGTCGTATGCGAGGGCCGTGGACAGATTTTGCGAAATGGACAAACTGCTGAGAGACAGGATCAGAACAGGCAACAGATCGCGGAGACGACCTGGAGGATCGATTGAGAACAACATAGACCTTTCCTTTATCGCAATCCAATGTTGAAGCCTTGTTCAGGCCCTCGCCTAGCATCCATTCAGCGTCGAACGGACTCCAAGCGCGGCTTGAGAATGACATCCAGCCCGTTACTCGTCTTCGCGGACCACGGAGACGATCGGATTGGTCGAAACCTGATAGCGAACCTCTTTGCGAACGCGGCCTTGCGGGCCCGACAATTCCAGTATCGCCCCGATGCGAGCGGAAACGCCTCCGCTCGCCGGCAGGTCAAACAACTGGTAGGATTGCAACTCGCACTTCGCTTGCCAGTCATCGTCGGCCACGATGATGCTCGGTTTCTGTTCCCGGAGTGCTTCCGGGGTCTGTCCGCCTTTCCAGGCGTCCAGTACCGCCGTCAACGCGCCGACCGCCTCGCTGCTACTCGTCTCTGCCGGCGGCGTGTAATTCCTCGAGCATCCGTTCGCCGTGGCAATTGCCACAAAGCACAAAAGCAACATGAACCTACGCATGACGCTTTAATCTCCGTTCAATAGGGCCACGCGCGGAAACTAGAACTCTTTCGTAATTGGCTCATTTCCATCCCGTGAACCTATGCTGCGCCACACGGAGAGATCCGTGTTGTTGGTCATGAAGTGGACCGAGCCATCGCACATCAGCACGTTCACACCGTTGACGTGTTCGCTCTTGGCCGTCGTGCTGATTCTTCCGGGCGGAAACATGCACGATCGCTTGTTCGGCAGCGAGACATGCTGATAAATCGTCGTCGAGTGATAACCATACAGCCACGGCGCGCCGACATCGGAGACTCGCTGAAACTGCAGGTCTCTCCAGTTCAGATTCTCGCACATCCGGTCGGCTTCGTCGGCCGTCTTAGGATAGGTCTTCGGCCAAAAGGTATCGTTCTTCGTCGCCATGCCGTTGTTGTAGTCGCCCTTACCGTGCTCACTGAATGCGGCCGTGTTCGAGGCTCCGTCGAGGATATCACCGAACCGAACGCCGCTATCCAGATAGAACGGTCCGTTGGGCCAAGGCAGACCGAAATTGCCGTCGCTCGGATCAGTCGGCGGGTTACCGAACAGAATGCCGCTCCCCTGGTTGGCCCGGTAATTGTTGCCACCCCAACCGGTCGGCGTGAACTGCTGCGGATCCGACGGGCATTGAAAGACTTTGAATTGCAGGCGACTGGCCGTCACATTCGTGGGAGCATTCCACATGGCATGGAGATCCACTGTGAAATACTCGTTCTGTAGTTCCATGTACGGCAGGATATGTGCATGTGTCGACAAACCTGTTCTTGAAGTCCGAGCGGGAGGAAACGAGATCATCGAATCATGATAATTATGGAGTGCGACCCCGATCTGCTTCAGGTTGTTGACGCATTGAATCCGCCGTGCCGCCGCGCGTGCCGATTGCACTGCCGGTAGCAGCAAAGCGACGAGAATACCGATGATGGCAATCACCACCAGCAACTCGACCAAGGTAAAACCAACGCGACTCTTTCGTGTCACAAACATTTCTAACTCCTCAATCAATATCTACGCTTTTTCCATGGTCAGATCGTTGCAAAGCGTTCCTGGCACGAAACCGTCATCGACGGTTCTTTTCGTGCCAGCGATACGCCCGCGAGATCACTACGCGCAGCCAGAAAACGGTCGTGATCTTGATCGTCCACGTGCGACACCAGACGCATTGCCATGGCGACGTCACGCGAAGTGATCGTTTTCACCGGAACGACTTGCAAGAGATGCAGGCTATCGACACGTGTGCCATTCCTTGCACTGGTCGATAACCAACTCCGCTCCGACCGTGCATGGATACACACAATTCAGCGCATGCATTCCGAAGATCGCGACGATCCGCGACCCGACTCTCGTTCGATGTGTCCTGCCTTGAGACCATCCGCCTTGGGCGCATCCCTTCCGGAACGTTCCGTAGGGTGCATTCCCTCAAGCATGCGGGCATAAGACAAACCGAACCGATCGGCCGAGCATCAGCACGCCAAGCGCGGCGGCTCAAAGATATCGTGAGGAAGAAAGAATTCGGCAATGCTTTCCATTGCAGATCGCAAGAAGCGGCAATTCCCAAGCTCAGGGTGCTCAACCGACAGGACCGCGAGTCCGTCCCGTGCGGCCGAACCACCGGCAAAAGGCATCGTGAGTGGTGCGGGGAAACTGGCGGGAACCCCGCCACACGCCGGGCCTCGACAGGGTCGCGGTTCGGGAGAATCACCGGAGTGACTGAGCGACCGGAGGTGATCTTCAAGAGCATGCTCGGGCATCAAACCAGACGCCC
>JBJOLO010000022.1:0-11021 GCA_046045565.1 Planctomycetota bacterium
GCTTCGGTTGGTAATCGAAAACCGCGCCGACTTAGATCAACCGGCCAATTCCGCGGCGCATAATTCGACACCGGATTCGATTCTCGCGGATACTGCGCCCGGTCAATCGACGCCGCTGCCGCATACGGTTGATCGGCCTCCGAGAAACCGGCTTGTGTGCCGAGCCACCTACAAAGGCTCACCGCGTCATACCAATTGACCATACTTGAGGCACACTCGGCCCGCACGTCGTAGGGTTGCAGGATCAAGGCATGACGCGCTGAAAACGCCGTCATTTCCCTCAGCGTGATTTCCCGATCGAGCATGGCGAACGGGCGCTGGATCGTGACCCGATGTCGCAATTCGTTTTTCTGACGGCCCGCTTCATCAGCAACCGACCCAATCAGGTATTCACCCGCAGGAAAAGTCACGAAAGTGAAGTAGAACGTTTGAGGTGAACTCGAGAGGTCCGTCGGCTTCGAATTCGCTGAACCCGGCACAACTGCGCTCGGACTCGCCGCATCGATATTACTTCCTCCCGTCTGCCCAATCCGGATCGCCAGCGTGAACCATTCGCGATCGGGCGAATAGGGGACCGCCGTCTGATCCATTCGTTCAGCAATCTCGGCAAAGCCCCATCGCCGTAATAGCCATCCTGCCGCTGCGTGGACTCCTGAATTGGGATCATCGGCATACCATTGCGACAATTCGTTCACTAGTTCCTTCACCCCATAGTTCGCCGTGTCCTTCATCGGTGTCTTACGTGATGCCGGTCGGAATTCATCGAGGTTGTACTCACCCAGGGTCAACAGCAAGGCAGCTCGCGCCGACGCGGGATAGCGATCCCGGGGCGCATCACGAACGATTCGCAGGCAATCCAGCAGCGCCCCGATTTCGACACCGCGCGAGCGGCAGGCGAACATGAACTGAGTCAACGCTTCCGGATCGTCGGTGATTCTCAGCGCCGGCAACACGCTTTCCCGCTCGCCTAACCGCAGCATCGCGGCAGCCGCGTTCGCTCGCTGCGCCCCGAAATGAATTCGCTCCAATGCCCCCATCGCCTCCCCGGGCTGACTGGCCGTGATTTTTTCAAACACGCTCAACGTGTCCGACTTGGGATGGGACGCGACCAGCGGATAAATCACCGCAAATTGCTTCGGGTTCGCCGACGGAAGCAGTTTTGTTAGTCGGACTACATTGCGAGGCCAGTAATCGGCAATGGCATTGGCAGCACTGAGCCGCCCCGTTTCGTCCGCGTTCGGGTCGGAGAAAATACGCTCCAGATCCCGGGCCATCCGCTCCCGGATCGGTCCCAACACCACGCGTAAGGCTGGTTGATCCTCCGCGTTTTCCGCTAGAAGTTGCTCGACAACGAAGCGAACTCGCTCCGGACTCCATAACGACACATCGGTTGCGGTCCCATAACTTGCCAACGCCACTGCCGCCCGAAATCGCTGTTGCCGATCGGCTTGCTCATTTTGCAACAGCGCTCGATAACGATTTACGAGTCGATCTGCCGATGGGCGCAGTCGGGCAACAATCATTGCGACATAATCGGTATCCGCCGAGAGCAACTCCTCGGCCAACGGTTCGATCAGCGCCGGATCGGCAGGCACCGCGACAAGGTGCGCAACCATTTGCGTGCGTCGCTCATCCGATGTCTCCGGACGCCTCATCAAAACCGGTGACAATAACTCCACCGCAAGTTTTAGATTGCCTTCGAGTTTTGCCATTAACTCCGGCAACTGCGATGCCGTCGCGTTCGGGAGTTCTTCCACAAGACTTTTGATTCTCGCGCGTTCTTGAAGATTCGTGACGCTGAAACTCACGAACGTCCCGGCCGTGATGAAAAAGCCCAGTACAAGAACACTCAGTCCGGAGCGTATTCCGTGATAATGAACGGCCTGTTTCATCATCCGTTGCTGACCGTCCGTCCAACGCCAAGGGTTCGTCAGGCACCGAATACGAATACTCTCGGCCAGGGAAGGCAGGTATCGGTTTTCCGGCTTCGCATTCCAGATCGCCGCTTGTTCCTCGAGGCTTATTTCGGCACGGCCACGGTAGGTCTCTCGCTGTTTGCGCGACAGCCAGTCGCGCAAGGAGGGAACCAGATAGTCATGGGTCAACTGATAAAACAACGCATTGTCGCCGACCGTCGATGCCGCTCCAGCCGGATCGCGTGCCGACTCCGCACCCATTCGCTCCCGCGGATCGTTCTCCACCGGCGTGATGAGCCGCACTTCGTTATCGAGAATACCGATCAGCTCTGCGAAGTCGTCCGGTCGACTGCCGTACCCCGATGCTTCCAGCAGTTCGACGCTCGAGCGAACGTGACCTTTGATATCGGCTCCGGTGCCGGGCAGCAGAGCATGCAAGACAGCTTGAGCCGCAACCTGATGTCGCTGATTTCTGCGATTGGCAGAACGGCTGCTGAATGTTTCCTCCAAAAAAGTTGCACCGATACCTTCCGTGCCACCGACAGCATCGAGTGCTTCCGTCGTCCAGTCGCGACTTTTCATCATGTCGGCGAAAAGTGCCAGCCGCACGCAGATCACCTTGCCATCCTCGGCGAGACCGCGGACCGCCTTGTCAAGGAACGCTTGCTGTTGCGACGACATCAGCCTGGCGTCTTCCGGCAAGCGATCGTACGCTTTGCCGTACTCGAACAGCACCTTTCTCGCGTGCTGAAGGTCGAACACATCTACCAGCGCTGCATTCTGCCCATCCAGGACCCGTACTTCCAACTGCTGTAAGAAGCGGCTCGCCGGTGCCCAAAAGTCGTCCCGTACCAACAAGACGACCTTGATCCTCTCCCCATCGCATTGCCGCAAGGCGTTGGCGAGCATCGACATCGATTCCGCCCCGTGCGCATACAGCCATTGCTCAAACTGATCCAAAACGATCACCAAATTGCGTCTGGCGGGAATACCAGCGCCGTGACGGATCGCGTAAAACGCCTCCGTCAGCGTGAGTTCATCCGGCAGTTCCGAGCAGATGCGTCGGATCGCCGTGAGTAGTTGCGACTCCGTATTTTCCGGTGTTGCTTCCACGAATACGCGTACAACGTGATCAGCCAAACGCGGAAGAATTCCCGCTTTCATCAGGGACGACTTTCCGCATCCACTGGGCCCGTACAGCAATCCTACTCGGAACGTTTTCTGCGGATCGGTTTCCTCAAGGCGCGCCTTCCAGAATCGGACCGTCTCGGGCAGGCCATCCCGATCGCGCGGCCCCGGCAGCAATTCCAGAAAAAAGTCGCGATCACCGGCATCAAACGCATGGAGCCCTTTGGGCACAATGCGGGTCTTCGCGGCGATCGGCGCAAGGTCCGCCGGAGGCCCGTGCAACCAATAACGCAAATCCTCCGCCATCTGGGCTGCGGACTCATAGCGATCGACTGCCCGCTTCGAAAGCGCCTTCAGACAGATCCGTTCAAGTTCTTTCGGAATCGCATCATGGCACTGGCGCGGTGGTTTCGGATCGTCTCGCTTGATCTTTTCCAAAAGTTCATGCCAATCGTCATCCAGAAACGGTCGCACACCGGTCAGCAGTTCGTACAGCACAACGCCCAGGCTGAAAATATCGGAGCGACCATCAATCAAGTGCCCTTCGCTTCGCGCCTGTTCGGGACTCATGTATGCCGGCGTGCCGGCCAGCGACTTCACCTGGGCGAGATCTGCATCCCGGATCGCCAAACCGAAGTCGGTAACATAAGGTCGACCATGCCGGTCCATGAGAATATTTGCCGGTTTAATGTCGCGGTGCACCAAACCGTGCACGTGCGTTTCTTGCAGCGCATCGGCGACTTGCGCGACCAGGGTTACCGACTCTTCGAAGGAAAGCGGCCGTTGCTTGACGAATGCCGCCAAGTCCATGCCATCGATCCATTTCGATACCACATAGCAAGACCCGTCAGCCGTATGTCCGGCATCAAACACCGGCACGATGTGCGAGTGGTCGAGACTCGCCAAAACGCGGGCCTCTGTCAGGTAGGTCTGGATGTCATTCGCATCGCGGAGCCAATCGCCGCGAGGCTTCTTCAGTGCGACCTGCCGTTGCAATTCCAAGTCTTCGGCCAACCACACCTGCCCGTACGAGCCTTCGCCGAGCAACCGGATCTTCCGGTATCACTCTTCCGATGCACCGTCTTCAAGCAGCGGCCGGGACGATCCGCGATGTGTGGACGTGGAACGCTCGTCGCTGACGATCCGGGTCGACTCATCGGCAGATCGTTCGCGCACCGAATCAAATGCCCGAATGACCGACTCCCGATGACCGGGAAAACGCGACAAGTACTCGTCGACCGACAGCACGTCGCCGGCCTGCTTCCGAAGCAAGAGTTCTTTTTGCAATAACGCCCGAAGAATCGCATCCTGCGAATCGTTCGACGCCTCTGCTAGAAAGCGCTCGATGCGCGGCTGCTCCCCGTCCCGCCACGCTCGCACAAACAGCCCGCTGATCGATTCGAGCGCGTTCGGCGAATCCGCAGGAGCTTCATCACTCCTACGCAGCACGCGATCCGATGGAGAACCTTGTCCATCCATTGCAAACGCGAAGCGTTTGTTCGCTAACGCCATCCATGGTTAAACCGACCGGCTATTTGCCAGTCGAAATCCGACTGCGCCGGTACTCCATTTGGCCTCGATCCCCTTCCAAACCAATCGGTCCCGAAGCCGGGAGTTTAAACGCACCTTCCAGCACCTCGCCGTTGCAGGTGCATACAGCCACATTGTCTTTCACCGTGACCACCAGTTCATTCCAGTCCTGGGGCCGATATTTCTTGAGTTCCTTGTAGGGACCGGCGAGCGGATAGTCGCGGCATTGGAGCTGCGGACCGCGAATGAATACACCGCTGTCGGCATTCGGCGTCGCGCGGAATTCGAGCTTCAATACGAAGTCGCCTGGAAACTCCTGCTTCGTGTAAAGCTGCTGAATACGACTGCCCTCGGCAGGCGTTGTCACCACGATGCGACCGTGCATCGCCACGTACCGACCATCGCTCGTCGCAACGAGGCCCTCCAGCGACTCCTCAGCCGGCTTTGTCTTCGTCGCCGCGAGTCGCCATCCGGAAAGATCCTTGCCATTCAAAAGCGGCATAAAACCGGGCTCCACTTGAAACGGATCGTCTTCAGTTTCAAGTAAGCCCTGCGTGGCGAGTACCGGGCGGATTGCCGCAGCCCACTTTACGTATCCTGCCTGATTCGGATGCAACAGGTCGGGAAACTCCGCCGGCTTCGCATCTCCCTTTTCATCGGCGAACAGCGTCCAGGTATCGACCAAAGTCACCTGCGGATAGCTCTTGGCGACCTCGGCAATTGCCGAATTGATCGCTTTGATCTGGTCCGCCGGTCGCTTCTTCGATGCCGATGCGGGAAATACGCGACAGACCGTAATGGGCATCTTGGCGTTGTGCTTTTTCAGCGCCTCGAGAATCAACTGAATGTTCCCCGCAATCGTCGCTGCGTCGGCGCCTTCTTCCAGATCGTTCGTGCCCATCAGCATGACGACGCCGGCCGGGTGTAACTTCAGCACATCATCGGTCAGCCTTACCAGCATGCCCCGCGTCGTGTCACCACTGATGCCGCGATTGGCCACTTTCAAAGTGGGAAAACTTCCCCCAACGTTGTCACCCCAACCTTGCGTAATCGAGTCGCCCAGAAACACCACCGCTTTCTGGTCGGCTTCAACTCGCTTGCCCCACGCCGCTCGCTTCTCGTTCCACAGATTCCGGAACCAGTCATAGCGACGGATCGGCCCCTTACCAGGCAAGCCATCGTCTTTCTCGGGCAGGTCCAAAGATTGGTCGGCCGCCCGGACAACCGCCAGCGGACGCCATGGAGCCGCAACCGATCCAAAAATAAGCAACCACGCAACGCTCAGTAAGTAGATTTTGTTTTTCATGAGGATCATCGTGTGCGATCCACCGACGACATTCAAGCCGGGAACTTGTGATTGCCGCAGAAAACCGATACCGTCGAGGAAGTGTCAAACCGCGAGTTCTGCAGCACGGTACGATCCATGGTTCCCGCGCCCAGCATCCTGAATCCCGCCGCTTCCCCATCGCCGTACCATCGAATTTTCCTTGGGCCGTTCCATGCCCTCGCGTATTTCTCCCTCATCTGCTCCTCCTGCCTTGCAGCCGATGACCTCGCAAGCATTCCCGCTGATCTCATCACGCCTCCGGCAACGGATGGCGCTCCCTCACCCGGCAAGCGAGTCCGTCAGTTCCGACGTGAGCATGGCCAGTCTTCAACGCGCGTCCACCACCTGCTTTATTTGCCAACCGACTGGGTCCGCGACAAAACGTTTCCGGTGATTGTCGAATACGCTGGCAACAAGTGGCAGACCAGTCCCGGAACCGTCGAGGGTAGCAATCTTGGCTACGGCATCTCGGGCGGCAAAGGGGTAATTTGGATCTGCATGCCCTTCGTGGACGAGCAGCATCAGACAAACGCCGAAACATGGTGGGGCGACACGGCGGCGACGGTTGCGTACTGCAAGCGGACGGTGCGAGACGTCTGTGAGCAATATGGCGGCGATCGTGCAAATGTTTTTCTGGCCGGATTCTCCCGCGGCGCGATCGCCTGCAACTACATCGGACTGCATGACGACGAGATCGCATCCCTGTGGCGGGGATTCATTTGCCACAGTCACTACGAGGGCGTACGTCCGTGGCCCGAAAGTACCCCTGCCGGCGCTGCGGAACGTCTCAAGCGACTCCACCAACGTCCGCAATTCGTCAGTCATGAAACGATGGCTCCCAACGAATCCGTCGAGCAAACCCGCAATTACCTTGCTAAAGCACTTCCCGACGGCCATTTCACTTTTCTCGCTTTGCCGTTCGAAACGCACACCGATACCTGGGTCCTGAGAGACATTCCCGCGCGCAGGACCCTGCGTGATTGGTTTCGCATGGCGATGGTTGAATCCGACAAGTAACTTACGCTGATCGATTCGGAGCTCACTGATGCCTCGTGTCACGTTGCTACTCGCCGTGATGTTGATCTTTCCATCACCGTCCTCCGCATGGCGTAGTGATCGAGTCGAGGCAGCCGACGAAACGCCGATTGTCTTTCGTCATGAACCGCGTGCTGAAGGAGTGGCGCAGGAGCCACTGCAGGCGCACTCGCCAAGTCGCAAGGTCGTGGTCCGGTCGACGGGTGAACGGTTTAAAGCGCGCGTGCGACTTTATGATGCCGACACCGACATGCCGATCGGCCCCGAGATCGACTTGCGCGCTCATCGCATCACGGCGCTGGCAGTGAGTCCTGACGACTGTTCGTTCGCAACCGCGATCGGAAACTTGAGCAACGATTGGGGGGAGGTGCGAGTCTGGAACGGCCGGACCGGTAAGCAACTCGCGCAGTACAAATTGGCTCCCGAGAAAAAACTGCCTCCGCTTGGAGAAGTATTTCGACTGACCTTCAGCGAAGACGGCACAACCGTGACGATCACGAGCGCTCCCGCGGGCGGTAAATAGCGCATCGCCGTAGAAGTAGGTCAACAGGTTGTGATTGAAGCCCATCGGTCGCAGGATGGTGGCGTGTAGATCGCGCATATGGCGGCGATGAGCAACCGCTTCGGCGCCGAGCGGCCCGTGCGGATGCATCGATACGTTGCGTGCAGTCGCGTGCAGTTGCGTGCGACCTTGTCGGATCGGACGGCAGATCGCCGGTCTGTTGCGGAACGGATGGACGCTTCACTGGTTGAAAAGACCAATGGCTGCGGCCGTCTGCTACGACTTCTTCAGAGCCGCTCTCGCGTTGGGGTGCCTGGTTGCGCGTGGGCCGAACGCTCCGAGGCCGGCTGATCCTCGATCACCTCGCGTTCGCCAAGCCTGCACCCTCTATAACATCCCAAACTCCACCGCATGTCGCGGAGCGACAACCGATTGTAGCGAGGCCTTTCAAGGGCTCGCGTTCGCCTCCCAAACTCTACCGCATGTCGCGTAGCGACAACCGATTGTAGCGAGGCCTTTCAAGACCTCGCATTCGCCTCCCAAACTCCACCGCATGTCGCGTAGCGACAACCGATTGTAGCGAGGCCTTTCAAGGCCTCGCGTTCGCCTCCCAAACTCCACCGCATGTCGCGTAGCGATAACCGATTGTAGCGAGGCCTTTCAAGGCCTCGCGTTCGCCAAGCCTGCACCGTCGCGAAATTCGTTGCGTGAGCGTAAAGTAATGTCGGTCTCAGGGGCGATCTGGACAGTTGCCTTTTCAGCGGGTTACATTCTCAACACCATAGGAACATCGGCGGTTGCAGCGGTCATTCTGCTAACAAAGTGAGCCTCCGTTGGCGACCTGAAGCGATGCGATCGGATTTATGAATCGAGCTCGTCGTCAACCATCGACGGGCGAGGGAGTGCTGGATGAAAGATGATAAAGCGAACGACGAGGTCATTCGATCGAGAGACAGATCGGAACCGTCATCGCTGACAACGGAGGAACGTCGACAACGCTTCGCGACGATCGTAGAAGGTGCCCATGATGCCGTGATTGGGCTGGATCAGCAGGGGCGTATCCTTGCATGGAACCGCGGGGCCCAGGATCTGCTGGGCTATGTGGAATCGGAGATTACCGGGCAGTCAATCGCCCGATTGATCGCGATCGAGCGACGGGAGGCAGAGCAGAGGATTCATGAGCGTGTCGGTCGCGGTGAGGCGGTCGAACCTGTTGAATCCGAATGGATCGGCCGCGACGGAGGACGGGTTCCTGTTTACGTGACCGTCTCTCCGATCGCCGACGGAGACGGCCGCATCAACGGAATCTCGCTCATCGCTCGCGACTATCGCCCGCAATTACAGCGAGCCGAGCAAACGATGCTAAGCGAGTCGCGTAAAGCCGCGATCCTGCATAGTGCACTCGACTGCATCATCACCATCGACCATGAGGGGCGGGTGCTCGATTTCAACCCCGCCGCGGAGCGCACCTTCGGTTATCGTCAGGAGCAAGTTCGAAATCAGTTGCTCGGCGAACTGATCGTCCCCCCCTCACTTCGCGAAGCCCACTACCGCGGCATGACGCATTATCTGGCCACGGGCAAAGGTCCGGTGTTGGATCAGCGTATCGAAGTAACCGCGATGCGTTCGGACGGCAGCGAGTTTCCGGTTGAACTCGCCATCTCCGTGGTGAAAACCGGCGGACCTCCCGTCTTCACCGCCTACTTGCGCGACCTCACTCAACGTCGGCGACGTGAGTTGCTCGTCGATGTCAACCATGCGGCAACACTCAAGCTCATCGAAACCGGTTCCGTTCATCAAACGGTTTCCCGGATCCTTCGTCTGATCTGCCAACGGTTGCATTGGGAGTTCGGATCGCTTTTCGTCGTTGATGCACAGGCAGGTATTGCGCGCTGCCTGGAACTATGGCATGCTCCCGATACCGCTTACACCGAATTCGCCAACCTGACGCGTCGATCCGCCTTTCCTCGTGGAGTCGGGCTGCCGGGGCGAGTTTGTGCATCCCGTCAACCGGCATGGATTCCTGATATCTCGAAGGACGACAACTTTCCTCGACGCGAAAACGCGGAGTACGCCAAACTACGTGCCGCCATGGCGTTTCCCATTATCGTCGACAACGAAGTCAGTGCGGTGATGGAGTTTTTCAGCCTGGACGTTCGCGAAGAGGACAGCGAACTTCTAGCCATGGTCAATAATCTAGGTGGCCAAATCGGCCAGTTCATCAAACGGAAACAAGCCGAAGACGAACTGCAAAAGGCAAAAGAGCAGGCGGAGGCTGCGAATCGGTCGAAGAGTGAATTCCTGGCCAACATGAGCCACGAGATCCGCACGCCCATGAATGGTGTCATGGGAATGGTGCGTCTGGCTCTCACCACCGATCTCACCACCACGCAACGCGAATACCTCGAAATGGCCGATCGCTCGGCTGAAACGCTCTTGGAGATCATCAACGATATTCTCGACTTCTCCAAGATCGAGGCCGGCAAACTCATGCTCGTCGAATCGACGTTCCGCCTGCGCGAGTGGGTCGGTGATGTGATCAACGACATGGCACTTCGGGCTCACGCCAAAAACCTCGAGCTGACTGCTGAAATTGCGTCGGATGTCCCCGACTTCCTGATTGGCGATCCCGGACGATTGCGGCAAGTGCTGCTCAATCTGGTCAACAACGCGGTCAAATTTACCGAGAACGGTTCGGTGTTCGTCTCCGTGGTGACGGTCGCGCAGTCAGGCGATCGACTCCGCCTGCGATTCACGGTACGTGATACCGGAATCGGTATCTCGCCCGATAAGCTGCGCCATATCTTTCAAGCCTTTGAACAGGCTGACACCTCCATCTCCAGAACCTATGGTGGTACCGGACTGGGACTCACCATCTCTTCGCGATTGGTCAGTATGATGGGAGGCAGCCTGGAGGTTGAGAGCCGCTTGGGAGTAGGCAGCCTCTTCTACTTCGATGCTGATTTTCGCGTCTCGGCCCCCTCGGAGCCATCACGCGTCCGGGATGTGCCAGCGGGCGAAGGGGATCCCATGCAACGACTCGGGCAATTGCTTGCGCAAACCGGTGCAGCCGTTGTAAAGTCATCTTCACGCTCAGCCGATTTCGCTTCATCGTTCGTCGCCCCGGGCAAATCCCTTTCCGTGCTGCTCGCGGAAGACAACATCATTAATCAGAAAGTTACCGCGGGATTGCTCTTCGCTGCGGGCCATCAGGTCAGCATCGCGAACAACGGCAAGGAAGCCGTCGATGCAATTCAATCGCGTCGTTTCGATATCATCCTGATGGACGTACAGATGCCGGAAATGGACGGATATACGGCCACGTCCGCCATTCGCGAACTGGAAAAATCGCGACACCTGCTCCGCACCCCCATCGTTGCGTTAACCGCTCATGCGATGCAGGGCGATCAAGAGCGATGCCTCGACGCCGGCATGGATGGATACGTCAGCAAACCGGTTCAGCCGGCGGAATTGCTCAAAGCCATCGAGCAATGTCTCGTGCGATCGTGAGATCGCGCATCGCACTTTTTCGACGAGGATCAACTCAGATGAAAACCACTTCCTCACTCATTGCATGGATGGC
>JBJOLO010000534.1:0-3613 GCA_046045565.1 Planctomycetota bacterium
GGCAGGCCTGTGTGACGGCTCGGAGGCCGTTTGTTAGCGTGGACTCCCGGGTTTTTTGGAAACTGGGAGGGCTGGGCGATGGCGCGTCGAACAGTGGCAGGCAGGGAAGAGGAACTCCAGCGTGGGAGCGCGCGGTTCGCCGAATGGCGGCGGACCCGACGACGGGGCACGCCGATTCCGGTTGAACTTTGGGAACTGGCGGTGCAGCTCGCTCAGCGCCATGGCGTGAGCCGCACTTCGCAGGCGCTGCCGGTCGGTTACTACGCTCTCCAAAAACTCGTCGCCGCTTGCGGCCAATCTTCGAGCGACTCCAAGAACGTGCCGGCGGTTGATTCCTCGCCGGTAACGCCGTCGCCCAAGTTCGTCGAGTTGCCAGCGGCAACCTGGGGCGCTCCGATCGAATGCGTGGTCGAATTCGAGAAACCGGGCGGCGCGAAGCTGCGGATTCAAGTTCGTTCATCGCAACTGCCGGACCTGTCAGCCCTCAGCCGCGCCTTCTGGGAGTCGCGTTGATGCTTCAACTGACTCCCCACATGCGCCTGCTGGTCTGCGTCGAGCCGATCGACTTCCGCAAAGGCATCGATGGCTTGGTCCGGATCTGCCGCGAAACGCTGGCGGAAGATCCATTCCGAGGAACTGTGTTCGTGTTCCGCAATCGGAGAGCGACCGCGGTCAAGGTGCTGGCCTACGACGGCCAAGGATTCTGGCTCTGTCAAAAACGGCTGTCGACTGGGCGGTTTGGCTGGTGGCCCGAAGGTGGCCCCGGCCAGGCACTCGCCGCGCACGAACTGCACGTGCTGCTATCAGCCGGTGACCCGCGGGGCGTGAACGCGCCCGCTGACTGGCGTCCGCTCGCCGCGGCAAAGTAGCGCGGCGGTATCCAAAGCGCGACCTTCGTTTCGCGCCCTCCATTTCGGCCCGCGCGAACTTCTTCCGCCAACGGGCATTCGGGATCGCTGCCCGCGCGATCCATCTTCCTAACGCGAGCCCTTGAGCATTTTGGCGAGCGAGGTCGCGCTGCGGCGATGTCCGCAAGCATCCGCGCGTTTTCGGCGTTTTTTGGCGCCATGGCCCAACTTCGTCTTGATTCGCGGCGTCGCTTCGTGTTACCAAATCCCGCGCACGAACGAAATGATTTGCGGCTTGGATCACAAATCGGAAGAGCAGGCAAGGATGGCCACCTCGGAACAGAAAAAGATCGTTTCATTGACTCCAACGGAGCGCGAGACTCTTTTATCGCGCGCCGCTGAATCCAGTCTGAACGCTTCGGATGTCGAGCGAATTCGCGAGGTGTTTGAATCATACGCCTACGTTTCGTTGATGATCCAAAACAAAGACCTAACCATGGCGCGTCTGCGAAAGATGCTGTTCGGCGATAGTACGGAGTCGAGCGCGAACGTGCTGGGAACGGAGCAATTCCAATCCGAAGTTGCCGCCGCACCATCCGAGACCGCGACCACCAGTGAAAGCGATGGCGTGAATTCCAACGCGGGCAAAACGCGACGCGGCCATGGCCGGAATGGCGCGAAGAACCTGCCGGGCGCCACACGCGTATCGATGCCAATCGCGGGGCTGCAAGCGGGCGCCGAGTGTCCCGCCTGCGGCACTGGGCAGCTCTACGAAATCAGTGAGCCTGGCGTCTTGATTCGCTTCGTCGGAAATGCGCCGGTGCGGGCGACCATCTATGAACTGCAGAAGCTGCGCTGCCAGCTTTGCGGCAAGGTGTTCACGGCCGATCCGCCCGCGGAAGCCGGATCGCGGAAATACGATCCGACCGTGGGCAGCCTGGTCGGTATGCTGAAATACGGATATGGTTTTCCCTTTCATCGCTTGGCCCAAATGCAGGATCACTTGGACGTGCCGTTGGCGGCGTCGACCCAATGGGAAATCGTGTCGCTGGCAACCGACGCTTACGAGCCGGTGTACAACGAGTTCCTGCGACAGGCGGCTCAGGGCGAGTTGTTCATGAACGACGACACAAACGCGAAGATTCTCGCCTGGATGGGAAAGCGTCGTGCGCGGACGGTCGCGGCGTTGGCCGCGGCGGAAGCTAGCGCGAAGTCGGAGGCCGAGTCCTCCACATCGCTCGGCCACGAGAACGACGAGCGGGACGCGTTGGAAACGTCGGTTCCTTCGCTTGACCGCAAAGGAATGTACACCACGGGAATCCTGGCGGAGACTGGCGGGAATCGCATCGCGTTGTTCTTCACTGGCCGCCGGCATGCGGGCGACAACTTGGGGGAGCTCCTGAAACGGCGTGCGGAGGGACTGTCGTCGCCGATGCAAATGTGTGACGCGCTGTCCCGCAATTATCCCTCCAATTTTCAAACCATCGTTGGCAACTGCCTCGTGCACGCAAGGCGAAAGTTCGTCGACGCGAAGAATGATGCTTTCGCCGAGTGCAAGCGGGTTCTGACCGCGTTGGCCGAGGTTTACGCTGTCGATGACCGCGCTAAGCGGGAACAGCTTACGCCGGAGGCGCGCCTGCTTCTCCACCAACAACTGAGTGGACCGGTGATGGAGGGATTGCGAGAATGGCTCAAGGAGCAAATCGAGCAACGCCTCGTCGAGCCGAACTCCGGGGTCGGCGCGGCGATCGAGTACATGCGGCGCCATTGGACGAAGCTCACGCTGTTCCTGCGAGTTCCCGGCGCGCCGCTTGACAACAACGCGGTCGAGCGGGCGTTAAAGAAGGCGATCCTGCATCGCAAGAACGCGCTTTTTTATAAGACCGATCGAGGCGCTCTGGTGGGCGATATCCACATGAGCCTGATTCACACATGCGAGCTCTGCGATGCGAACGCCTCCGATTACCTGACCGCCCTGCAACAACACGCGACCGCGGTCAAGGCGGCGCCCGGCGAGTGGTTGCCTTGGAACTACCGCGATGCGATCACCTCGCTTGCGGCGAGTTCCTAAACCCGCTTGCGTGTGACTCGCTCTATCATTCTTCGTTGTCAACGCACTGGTCGATAATGAGCGACCGGCTGCGCGCTCGCTGACGCGCCGACTCACGTGATCAACCGCGTATAGAGCTGGGCCGCCGCGTAACTGCGCGGCTAAATGCCTGTAACGCTGCGCGTCTAATTGCTGATACTGACGCGAGTCGTAAATGCTGATGCCGCTGCGCGTCCAATGACTGGAACAGCCGAGCGCCGATGCGCAACGGCCCTATCATATACGCTCTACGCATATTGCATGTGTTTATCGACCAGAGTTGGCAAACACGCCAACATCACAATGGCTCGATCATTCACCATGTCGGTGCGCCGCATGGGTCGCGGAGACCATTTGTCGCTGTCTGGCGAGAGATTGAGCACCAATCTTTGGCTCCTCAACATAGCCTCGCCCACAGCGCCTCTGCGGTGCTCCCCCAGTCGTTCTCACTCCGGCGGCAGCTTCTTCCACGCCGTCGACCAATCGCCGACACCCCGGCTTCTCTAAGCCCCGCGCCCTGCCCAATGCCCCCAGCGCCCCGAATTCTGGCCGGCAGCGAGAGAATTACAGGCTTGCCGAAAGGACACTGACCAAGTAGGCGGGGCCGTTAGGCACCTGCGTGTTGCACTGCGGGCGGAAGTTCAGGCACAGCGCCCGCTCGGCGGCGTCACGGTCG
>JBJOLO010000047.1:0-2606 GCA_046045565.1 Planctomycetota bacterium
CTACGATCAGAACAACTCGGATGTCACCCGTTTGTATACCAATGATGCAGCCATGACGTGGGCAGGCGGCGTCGAAACGCGACTTGGTCGGTACTTAAACTGCGGCCAGAATGCCCTCGAAGCCGTGTACTGGGGCGTCTACCCGGGCACACAAGAAGCTTGCATCGAGTCGTCCGACCCGGTGAATTCGTCGCTTCGTTCGACCCTCGACTTCAGCTCCTTGCAGTTCACCGGACCAAATGGACTCTACCCCGTCACAGACGTCCTCAACAGCGCCATGTGCCATCGCTACCAAGCGAGCAACAACTTCCAGAACATCGAAATCAATTTTCTGGGTTTCGGTTGCTGCGGGCCAACATGGAACAACGGTAGCTGCGCCTCGCCGTTTAACTTCTCATGGCTCGGAGGTATCCGTTACTTCCGCTTCGAAGATTGCTTCAACTACTTCGCTTGGACGCCTTCCGACTTTTTCAACTACGACATCAACACGGTCAACAACTTGTTCGGTGTGCAGTTGGGCGGTCGCATGGACTACTGGGCCACGCAGTCGTGGAGAGTGTACTCGGGCATCAAGTTCGGATTGTATGGCAATCAGATCAGCCAGTCGCAGGTGATCAACAACTCGGTCGCTGCCGCGACTGTGCAAGAAATCGGCTGCGAGCACGACGGCCAGCAATACTGGTTGTCGTCCTCCAAGACCGACGCGGCCTTCCTCGGCGAACTTGATCTCGGTACGTCCTACCAGATCACCCGCCGCTGGAGCGCCTATGCCGGCTATCGAGCCGTCGCAGCGACCGGCGTCGCCCTGACGAATAATCAGATTCCGACCTACCTCTGCGATATCCCCGACGCTTGCAACATCGACTCCAACGGCAGCCTGATCCTGCACGGTGTCTACGCAGGCATTGGATTCAACTGGTAAGTTCGCAATTAGGCATCGCGAACGCCTCCCACCTCGGCCGTGTCTCACGGCCGAGGTTTTTTTGTTTTTATAGGCAGCTCGACGCGTTGACCTGCGCCGCATCAACGCCCAATAATGCCAGTCCCTAGGAGCATCCCCCATGAACCAACCGATTCGCGTCACGATTTGGAACGAGTACATCCACGAGCGGGCCAGCGCGGCGGTCGGAAAGATCTATCCGCAAGGTATCCACACCGCCATCGCCGACGCGCTCACCAAACAACTGCGAGATCGAGTCAGGGTTCGCACCGCAACCCTCGAACAGCCCGACCACGGACTCGGCAGCGATGTCCTGGAGAACACCGATGTGTTGCTGTGGTGGGGACACGCCGCGCACGAACGCGTGGAGGATCGCATCGTCGAGCAAGTACAACGTCGCGTTTGGCAAGGCATGGGACTGCTGTCCCTGCACTCCGCACACAACTCGAAAATCTTCCGCAAGCTGATGGGCACCAGTTGCATGCTGCGTTGGCGCGAAGCCGGCGAACGGGAGCGACTGTGGATCGTGAATCCGAGCCACCCGATTGTCGAAGGTTTAGAAGGTGAGTGCTTTGAATTGCCGAACACCGAAATGTACGGCGAGTTCTTCGACATCCCGACGCCGGACGAATTGATTTTCATCAGCTGGTTCGAGGGTGGCGAGGTATTTCGCAGCGGTTGCACCTTTCGTCGCGGGAAGGGAAAGATCTTCTATTTCCGCCCGGGACACGAAACCTTTCCGATCTACCACAACCCCAACGTCCAGCGGGTACTCGCCAACGGCGTACGCTGGGCCGCCCCTTCCGGCTCGAATTACTTCGGCGAAGGACGCAATATCCCGGAACCGCTCAGCCCGATCTCGACCACGCACGTTGTCGATGAGTCGCTGCATAAGCCGAAATAGCGTACGAAGAAAAAACGGGCCGCGATCCGTGATTCGTTACGTGATTCCCACCAACGATCGCCTCGCTCTGCACCCGCTCAATCCCAGGGACTCTTCTCTTGCGTCGGCCGACGCTCCGGATGCAATTCCAAATCGTCGATCGCAACGCGTTCGGGAGTCGCGATGCGCTGATACCCCAACTCTTTCGCCGCAAGCACCAGATTGACGACGAAGAACAGCAACCCGGTCCCGCCCACCAGCAACACGATCGCTTCCCAGGGAACCGGGGGACCCATGGATGAACTCAGCGTAAACATCCAACTGGGCAAAAGGATCAGGCTGTAGCGCGACGGGCTGACGTTATCCAGAGAAATCGCCAGCACAAACGGGATGAAATTACCGAAGATATGCAGCAGCAGATGAACCAGAAACACCATCGGCAGCGATACCTGCACGCGACGACGCAACCACATCAAGATCAACCGGCCAACGCCTAAGTAGATGGCTAAATAAGACCAGATGAGCGAAACGAAGAATACGGTGTGGGGGGAATAGAATCCGTTCGATCTGGACAACGATGGATTCACGATGCCGAATCCAAACGCATAGACCAACACCGCCCCCATGTTGGCAAGAGCGAATACGTATCCCGTACCGGAGCCGGGATTGAACCAGGAAAAAAAGGCGCGGCCGAGCAGGCTTTGCGGAAGTCCACGGAGCACGCGGGTCGACAACTGAGGCGACTCGCCCGTCATGAACATACCGACAATCCCCCAATACATG
>JBJOLO010000053.1:0-10623 GCA_046045565.1 Planctomycetota bacterium
GGTTGACTTCCCCCCGCGCCCGATCGACGGCAGGCGGAGGAGGCAGCGACCTGAGAAACGCCAGCAGTGACGTCGCTTCGTCGGACGTCGGCCCCTCGTCGTTTTGCATGGTGCGGGTCACCGAATTGCGAATCTGATTGGTTAAATCGGGTGTGCCTCCATTCCATGCGAACGGAGAAGTTCCCTCCAACCCCATCGCCGACAACACGCGTTTCGACGCCCCGAACGAGCCGTCGCTAACGTTGTCGTTCAATTGTCCGTTGGAATGTCCATCCGAATGGCAACTATGGCAACTCATCCAACCGTCATGCGACAGCTTCGCATCGTAAAAAACCTGTTCGCCACGATCGACTAACGACAGTGTCGCGGCGGGCCCCAGGCGGATCTCCGGCATGACCTCGTATCTCAGCAGATCAAGTCGACTGACGGAATCGGCGAATGTGTTCACGACCACCGCCTTCCCAGCTTCCTTGAGAAACGCAACTGCGGTGGGCCGTTTGCCTACCCGCAGCCGTTCCAGGCTGAAGTCATTTTCTTTGCCGGTCGCCACTTCACCGACGCCGCCCAGCGCGACGAGCACCCGCCCGTCGCGATCGATGGCCACGCCCGAGGGATCGCCCGTTGCGCTACCTGCATGCCCCAGCGGGTGCATGTGGCCGCCATCAAACAGGTTTTGTGCCCCCTCCAAAAACGCATCCATCCGAACCCAACGCAAATCGTTGGACATCAGCAGGCCCCAGTGAACATCGTTGCGGTCACTGTGAGCAAAATCGTTCAACATCTGATGAGCGATCAACAACATCGATCCGTCGGGACTTGCGGCCAAGCCGCGAATGTTATGGGCGGGAATCGTTCGCGTCCCTGATATGGCACCACTTTGCGCATCCACGATCGCCATCTTTCCCGCAAAGGAATCGGCAACCAGCAATCGCGTGTCGTCACGCACAAGCAGCTGTTTCCGCGGCGCAAACGGCAAATCAATCGTGTGTGCGACGCGAGCCGGAATTCCATCGCGAGGCAGATCGACGATCGCCAGTCGACGCGACCAGAGCGATGCGACAAAGGCGCGGCGGCCATCGCCCGATACCACCACGGAGACCGGATAGGCGTTCACGGCCAAGCGCTGCTGCACCGTCACGCGCCCCGATAACTCGCCGAACGCCACCTGCAGCACCACCAGCTCATGAGCCGATTCGTCGGTGGCGACTGCCAGGTTTTCACCGGGAAGCAGCACGAGATCCGAAAGGGTCTTGCCGACGTCGAATTCGGCAGTCACGCGATTCTCGCGCAGATCCAGCACAGAAACCGATCCCGTCCGGCGATTCGCGACGAGTGCCCAGCGATCGTCGGACGTTACCGCGATGGCGATCGGCTGGCGGTATCTGGCCGTACCGATGGTAGATTCTGCAGCCGCGAGGTCAGTGGCCTCGCGAGGAGAAGCCGCTTGATCGATGGCCTGCGCGCGAATGGAATGCGGCAGCGCCAGCAACGCAACCTGAGCCCCGATCAAGCCACTGAACAGGAACCTCAACACTACCGGAAAACCTGTGCAACCGCATTTCGCACGCGTCATGGTTTCGTACCTCGCCATGCGTCAGACGTCGCCCATTTGATCACACGGCCCCGGCAGGGCCTCTCGTTTTCGGCCGGATTATCGTTTCTCGAGCGCAATTCGATTGGCAGCATTCAGGATTGCCACCACCGTCGCTTCGACGGAATCGGTGCTCACGCCGCGTCCGCGGTAAGGCTGGCCATTGAATTCGACCACCAGCGTCACATCGGCCTGCGCGTCATGCCCGAGACTCGTGCTGCGAACCTGGAACTCCTTGCAGTTCAGCTTGATTCCCGTGATCTTCTCGGTGGCGAGGAACACCGCATCGATCGGCCCATCGCCATCGGCAAGTTCTTCCGTGACTTCCTGTGCACCGCGTCGCAGGGTCAGCCGAACCTTGGGGATCTTGCCCGATCCCGACGTGACTTCAAAAGAAACCAGCGACCACTCTTCGGTAGGCAATTCCCGTCGCTCTTTTTCGATCAGAGCAATGATGTCGCCGTCGTATACTTCTTTCTTCTTGTCGCAGAGCCGCTTGAACTCGTCGAACACCACGTTCAACTGATCGGCATCCAGTTCATACCCCAGAGCCCTCGCCCGGTCCGACAACGCAGCACGTCCACTATGCTTGCCGAGCACCAAATCGGTTTTGGCAAAGCCGACATCTTCGGGCAACATGATTTCGTAGGTGCGCCGCTCCTTGAGCATCCCGTCTTGGTGAATACCGGCTTCATGAGCGAAGGCATTCCGCCCGACGATCGCCTTGTTTCGCTGCACGTGCATCCCCGTGATGCTGGTCAGAAGTCGGCTGGTGGGAACCAGCCGATTCGTATGGATATTGGTATGGCAACCGTAGTAGTCGCTGCGTGTACGAATCGCCATCACTGCTTCTTCCAAGGAACAGTTTCCGGCACGCTCGCCGATACCGTTGATCGTGCACTCGATCTGCCCTGCACCGTTTACCACTCCCGCAAGACTATTCGCCACCGCGAGTCCCAGATCGTCATGGCAATGGACGCTGATGACCGCGCGATCGATATTGGGAACGCGATTGCGCAGCATGGCAATCGTCGCCCCATACTGCTCCGGCACAGCATAGCCGACCGTATCGGGAATATTCACGGTGTTGGCGCCTGCTGCAATCGCTGCCTCCACGACCTCGCAGAGAAAATCATGTTCTGTGCGAGCGGCATCCTCCGGAGAGAACTCGATGTTGTCGGTGTACTGCCTTGCTCGCTTCACGCCCGCGACAGCTCGAGCCACGATTTCCTCGCGGGTCATCCGCAACTTGAACTCGCGATGAATGGCACTCGTGGCGAGGAACACATGGATCCGACGCTTCTCTGCGGCGCGTAGGGCTTCCCCGGCGCGGTCGATATCCGCGTCACTGCAGCGAGCCAGGCCGCAGATCACCGGCCCGCGAATCCGCTGCGAGATTTCGCGAACCGCTTCGAAGTCGCCCGGCGAGGCGATCGGGAATCCGGCTTCAATGATGTCCACGCCCAGATCGGCGAGTGCTTGGGCCATCTCCAACTTCTCGCCCAGGTTCATGCTGCAGCCGGGCGACTGCTCACCGTCGCGGAGTGTGGTATCGAAAATCACAATCGGCCGGCTGGAACCGGCGGCTACGGGCTGGGATGTGGATCCGGAAGTGGTTGAGTTCATTCGATGTCTCCTTCTTCTATCTCATAACTCTGCGGGGCATATCGGTTGGGGTCGCTGCTACGGCCGGCCTCTCGCCGGCCCGGTAAGCAACAACCTTGCCCTGCCACCATCCTCCGCCCATCGCACTCGTCGCTTCATCGACTGCCCATCCGTCAACAAACGGTCAACAAAAAACCCCGAAGCCTGTGACAAGCCTCGGGGTGAAGTTGTTCGAAACAAAAATGCGCGCCCGCACCCCTACCGCCTGCTCAAGGCAGGCAGTCGCAAGTCCAATAACTGTAGGAGATTAGCCGTCATGCACGATACTGTAGTCCGGCCCGCCAGAACGGTCAAGCCGATATCCTCGCCGCCAACAACCGAGCAGGCGGCCGCGCCCACAAGATCAACCCGTGTCGGGCAATTTGGCGACAGGCAGTTGGGAGTTCGGCAAGTCGTCTCGGACAATGCAAGGCTCATCGAGACGCGACGATCGAACGATTCGCACTCTCAAGCGGGATGCCATCGCGCCCCGCTCGCTCCGCACTTATCGAGCGGAACCTTGCGGCACCGTTCGCCAGCCGTCGTCGGTCAGCGGTGCAGTCGTACGCGGACCCGTGAGAACGGGGGCAGTCGCTTGCGGGTCTTCCTGCTGCGGCACCGGTTGCTGTGGCACAGGCTCCTGGGGAGCCTGAGCACCGCGGTCAGCGGTCGGCGGCGATGGAATGCGTTCGATTAAGCGAGTCGGGATCAACGACACACTCGAGCGGGCTCGAACAGATGCGGCGCGATTCGGGGTGCTTAAGAGCGGCGGGATTTCGCGTTCACGCGAGGCCGACTTGGTCTCCGGATCGGGAATCGACTTGTTGGCAGGCGCGGCCGACGGAATGGACGGTGCTGTGCCGGGTGCCGCTCCGGTTGGCGGCGCGCCGGTGGATGGTGCTGCCGCGGTCGGCACCGGGATGGACGGCGCTCCCGTATTCGGAGCAAAGGGAGCCGTTGAAGGCGGAGGAGCCACGGTCGACGAATAGGGCGTCGACGAGGGCACTCCGAAACCGCTTGCGGTGGCCGGAGGCACCGGAATCATCGAATTGCCGCTTTGAGCAGGAACGACTGCTCCAGGCACGCCGAAGCTCGACGTCGGTGCATCGATGCCCGGATAGTTCCGGATCTGGGGGCCCGCGGGTTGGAGATCATTCGGATTCAAACTGGGTGGCCGATCCGCCGGAGTTCCGCCCAGAGGCCCGGCCGGTACTCCGTAGGTGTTGCCACCCATGATCGGTGCTCCCGTAATCGGTGCGCCTGTAATCGGTGCACCTGTCACGGGCGCACCATAGTAAGGCGTCCCCGCCGGTGCCATCGCACACGCTCCGTTCGCACAAACCGGCACACCGGCCGCGGTGTTGGTTACGAGCGGACGCTGGATCAGTGTCGGTACTCGTTGCAACTGCCAGGTCGAAGACGTGCATGCTTGATAGACGGTCACATACTGCCCGGTTCGCGGATCGATTCCCGCAACCGGTCGATAGGAGGTCACGGGCACTTGGACCCATGACGAACGATAACTCACTTGCGGAGCGATATTCACGGTCATCGGCCGCTGGCATGCGGCACAAACCGGCGTCGTTCCGGCCGCCATCGGCTGCCCGGCAGCAATACCGCCGACTGGCGCCGTGCCGACTGTGACCGGAACACCGACAACCGGTGCGGGTGCATACGGTGTCGACCACGGTCGATAGGTCTGGACAGGCGTTGCGGGAACCACCGGCCGATACGTGGCAACCGGCGCTGGAGCATATGGCGTGTAACCTCGGACTGCCGTCGTCGCGTTCGGAACCGTGTTGCCCACAGGAGCAACCATCGGCGCATAACCGGCTTGCGGGTAGGCCACGGGGTAATAGGCGCTCGTCACGGGATACTGGGCTGTCCCCGGATACTGAGCTGTCCCAGGATACTGGGCGATAATTGGAGTTCCTACGGGAGCCCCCAGCGGCATTGCGACGGGCGTCTGACACGCGCCGCCCTGACACGCACCGCCCTGACAGGGCTGCGTTTTCGACTTGCCTGTCAGACAATCCCAAATCGGCCCGGCTTGAGTTGGCAATGTGGGCAGCAACACTGCACCGACAAAGACCACTCCGCGAAACAGCGACGCTCGGATATCTCGACCTGCGGCAATCATGGCGACCTTCTCCCCCGAAAACGCTCCGTAGCGGCTTTGCGGGTTAAGCTGTCCGCGGGAATTCGACGTCCCGCACACCCGCTCGTACGGAGGCTTCTGAGCAATCGTAGGACAGGATTCAGGAAAGGGAATTGAGAAAATCAACACGTGATGCGATTTTGCTCAAGATTGCTCCCCGTCATGGCGACAGCATAAAGCCTGCCATTCAGTGAAGCCGGACCGATCATGACGAGAGAATTTAGTCAAAGAGGGCAACGAAGAGAAAATCACGATCCCTGTGATTCCACGCGTGACGATGGTATCGATTTCACCATCGCCACGGCGGGTTGCCAGTGTTTCGATCGCTGCCGATCGTTGCGTCTTCCGGCCTTCAGGCACTCAAGCATGGAAACATTACGACCGAAATCCAGGCTAGGGCTTCAGTTCCAAGATCACTTCGATCTCAACCGAAATATTGCCAGGCAGCGAGCCCATGCCTATTGCACTCCGAGCTCCCACGCCGTGGTCGGCGCCGAAAACGTGCGCGAACAATTCACTGAAACCATTGATCACGGCGGGATGCTGCGTGAAGTCGGCTGTTGAGTTGACCATCCCCAGCGTCTTGATCACGCGCTGGACACGATCCAGGCTTCCGAGCGCGGCCTTGAGCGACGCGAGGATCGCCAACCCGGTTTGCTTGGCGGCTGCGTAGCCGTGCGCCTGATCGACTTCCGAGCCGACTCGTCCCGTCATCAGCGTTCCATCGGACTTCAGCGGTCCATGCCCGGAAACGTAGGCGAGATTGCCGATGATCACCACCGGCTTATACACGCCGGCCGGCTTCGGCGGCGGGGGCAGTTCAAGGTTCAACGCTTTCAAATTCGCTTCGGCACTCATCGACAAACTCCTCGTGATGTGGAACGATCTCAAACACGACATCGCCAGCATGCGAAATCGCGTCCATTACAGTCATCGCAGCGATGTGACTTCCCATGCGCTGCAGGCCGCCGTTTCACAACAAGCGAGCATCTGCGTCGCGGATGGAAAAGCAAGGGGACTCGAACTGCACCGCACCGGCTTCCATGCAACCGGCTGGCGTACGCACAGCCCTACGTGGGCGCTGGCAGATCGCGACGATGAAAAATAACCGCCGCCATTGCGTATGCCAAGAGCCCCAACAGCAGCAGGATCGCGTCGTAACTCAGGGGACCCAGGCCCGCAAGTTCGCCCGATCCGTTTCGCCACAACCACGACCATGCCTGATCGGGGAACTTGTGCGCAATCATGATCAAGTGTTCGGGCTCATACAGCGAGAACACCGAAAAGTACCGCAACCCATTCCAGCCCACATCGGCCATGCCTGTCAGCTTGCAGATGATACTCAGCACGATCACACCGCAGGCCGCTCCAATCGTCCGCCATCGATACCGATCACAAGCTGAAAACAGCGTCGTGACTCCGGCCAGAAAAAAACCGAAGCAAACCAGATTGACCGCGGCCGGCAGGAATTCGACCGCTTGCACTTTCTTCGACATCGGAATCAGTCGCACCTGCTTGGACGCCAGCGGATTCGGCACCGGCGCGCCGAACAGCGGCCCGGGCAACGGCAACGGAATCGTCGGCCGATACTCTTCGCGAATCTGCAGCGTATGGATCCCCACCGTCGTTGAGACCCAGGCGGTTGAAGCGAGGAGAATCGTGCCAGCCGTCGTAACCAAGGAATGCGTCCAGAGCACACGCCAGCGGCTCAGCGGCTGAGCAAGCAGCATCTCCATCGTTCCACGGCTTAGCTCACCGCTGATCACATCCGATGCGCGGGAGATCGCCCAGGCCGCCACGCCAAACACCACCAGCGGCTCGCTATACGCCGCCGCCATCCGACCGGTGTACGTGATCAAGAACTGAATATCGACCGGCGAAAACTTTTGCCACTCCGTCGGCAACAGATCGACGATGCCCTCAAACCGCGCCGCATCAATGCGGCTGACCATCCAAACGCGCAGCCAGCAAAACGAGCCCATGATGGCGGCGATGCAGACAAACAGCCAACGCCCTTCGCGGTAGCATTTATTGAGCAGGATACCGATCACGAACGCGGCTCCCCGTGGAACTGTTGATAGACCGCTCGCAGCCCGACCGGCTCAATCACCACCTCCCGCAGCGGCAACGTCGCAAGCCATCCCAAGAGCGGCGAGAGTTCGCCCGGTGTCTCGATAGCCACCCGCCCATCCTCCTGCGATTGAATGACGAGTTGATCCGCGATCGAAGCGGGCGACGGAGGCAACGGTCCCGTCAATGTCGCCCGAATCCGATGCCGCTGCCGAAGTTCCGTCATCACTTGCGTATGGACCAAGCGTCCCGCACGCAGAATTCCCACACGATCGCAGACGTCCTCGGTCTCGGAAAGCACGTGCGAGGAAAACACGACGGTCTGCCCCGCCGCTTTTGCCTCGCGCACCAACTGCAGTACTTCCGATCGCACCGACGGATCGAGATTCGCCGTCGGTTCATCGAGAACCACAAGCGGTGTGCGTGAAGCCAGTGAGACCACCAACCCGAGTTTTTGCCGCATGCCCGTCGACATCTGTCCGACGGGTCTTGCTAAATCAAGCTCCAGTCTGGATGCCAACTGTTGCGACCGAAGCGGGTCGCCACCCGGACGGATTGCATCGAAGAATCGCAACACATCGCGACCGCGCATGGCACGAAAGAACTGCGGCTCCGCCGGCAAATAGGCGACGCACTCCCGAACCCGCACGGTGTCGTGATGGCAGTCAAATCCCTCGATGCGCGCCCAGCCGCCGGTGGGATGAATGTAGCCCATCAGCAATCGCAACAGGGTGGTCTTGCCCGCACCGTTCGGTCCCAAGAGCCCGAACACTTCGCCTCGCCGCACCTCCATGGTGCAGCCGTCCAACGCTCGAACCGAGCGATAGTGTTTGGCGAGCGAATGGGTCTCGACAACGGCGCCGCCGCTCGGCGACGCCGTTGCTGTTTGCCCAAGGGGCATTACCGATTGAAGAGAAACGCCGGATTGTTGATCAACGCCCACGCCAGATCCTGCACTCCTAGCAGCCGCCGGTTCTTGATCAACTCGGCGCTACGCTGAACCGACTGTTGCAACGCCTGGTAATCGCCATCGAGCGACTTGAAGTAGTTCGACAACACCACCTTCTGATCCGCATTCCGCTGGTCGGCATTCACCGCCAACGCCGCCAAAACATTATCCGGCAGCTTCGACTGCCCGAACGGACGAGCTGAATTCGTCACCGAGATTCGAAACTTGCCGAGCAGATGCATGCCATCGGCAAACTGCTGACTCATCCTGAAGGTCAGCACGGACCCGCCGTCGCCACCGACGTCGGCCGACGTTTCGAAGGTTGCGAAATGGGACTCGTTAAACTTCGGCGACACCGCCCATCCGGTTCCCTCGTTGCCGTCAATCGCATTCGCGGCCGGATAGTTGTCCTGGCCAAAGTCGGCCGCGGCATTCTTGAGGCCGACTGCCGCCCCCTGTCCGGGACTCGCTGCCGGTGCCAACGACAGTTGCAGTTCGGTCAACACGAAATTACCGTTCGGAGCACGGCCCGGGCCGCCCGCCGGCAACTTGGCGTCCGCCAAGGCTTCCAATCGAATACCGGTGATCGCCTTCAGGTCGGTGCCAGCCACAATCGTGTAGACATCTTTGGCAAGATTCCCGCCGACCGAAATCGATTGATCGTCGGCCTTCTCGAATGTCGCCCCGGCATCCGATTTCATCTCGCGGATTTCCACCGACTTCCAGACCGTCGGTTTGCCAGCCGTGCGTTCCCACTCGGCTTGTCGAGCCGGAATGCCCTGCTCGTACGCAGCCAGTTTCGCGACGAGCTTCTCATGGTCGTCGCCCGCTTGCTGCAACGCCAACAAGCCTGCCTCGACTTCCGATCCGGATGGCTTGCGAGCCAGGAAGCGCACAAAGACTTCCTCGATCAGCTTGCGATCGTCAGCCTCGGCTGCGACCAATTTGGCCAACGCATTCTGCGGATCGGCAAGGGCGTCGGCCACCGTCGGTCCATTGATTAACTTCATGACCGGCCCGAGCACCATGCCGCTGGAGCGTTCGCATTCGCAGGCACTTTCACGGACCGGCCTTCCGAAATCTTCGAGAAACGGATTGGAAACACCCGCGTCGGGCAATTCCGCGGCGCGGAATCCTGCCGGAGCTCCCGCGATTCGCGGCAACGAACCCGTCGCCACGTGGATCGCATCAAACAATGTTTCCGCCGGCAATCGCCGCGGAACCGCATGCGAGTAATTCAAGTCGTCGTCTTCGTTCCACTTGTTCGTGCGAATCGAGTGCTGATACACGCGCGATTTGCAGATCACGCGAATCAGGTGCTGCATGTCGAACTGATGCGAAACAAAATCGTGCGTCATCGCCTCGAGAAGTTCCGGATTCGACGGCGGATTGCCGGCCCGGATGTCATCGATCGGATCGATGATTCCTCTTCCGAACAAATAGCCCCACATGCGATTCACATAGCTGCGGGCAAAATACTGATTGTCCTTCGACGTGATCCACTCCGCCAATTGTTGACGGCGCGGGCCGTCGCCGGCCACCGGAATCGATTGCTGATACGGAAACGCGGGCGGAGTCATCTGCCCCGTGCGATCGTGCTTGATGTCGCCGGCACCGGTGTCGTAAATCACTTCCACCAGCGGATTCGCGCCTTCCACCGCGCTGCCACCGATTTTCTGTCCCAGGAAGAGCGGATCTTCCTTGCGACCGACCTGCGCGAAAAAGGCCGACAACTGATAGTACTGGTCCTGCGTCCAGCGCTCGAACGGATGATCGTGGCACTTGTTGCAGTTGAAACGCACCGCCAGAAACAGATGCGTCGTGTTCTCCATCATATCCTGCGGCGTCCGCAGCACTTTGTAGTACGACGCCGGCGGATTCTCCACGTTGGAACCGACGGCCGTCAACACTTCGCGAGCAAACTGATCGTAGGGCCGATTGGTGGCCAACGAATCCTTGATCCAGTTGCGAAGCCCCAGCGAACCTTCTTCGCCGAGGAACTTCCGGTTGACTTGCATCAGGTCCGACCATTTGTTCGTCCAGTACTCGACATACGCCGGACTACCGACCAGCCGATCAATCAGCTCCTCCCGCTTTACCCGACTGTCACGCGCATCCGCCAGAAAGGCGCGAACCTCGTCGGCGTTCGGCGGCAATCCCAGCATGTCAAGATAGATGCGGCGGATGAACTCGTCGTCAGTGCACAGATCG
>JBJOLO010000059.1:0-3271 GCA_046045565.1 Planctomycetota bacterium
GGAACCGCAGAAAGTCGAGGCGGAGACCGTTCCACCACCGACGCGAGCCTACCAGTTGACGCACGATTATCTCGTTCCTTCCTTGCGGGTGTGGCTGACGCGGAAGCAGAGCGAGACGCGACGCGGTCGAGCCGAATTGCGATTGGAAGAACGGGCCGCTACGTGGAATGCGAGGTCGGACAGCCGCTATTTGCCGTCCCTGTTTGAATACGTGCGGTTTATCGCTCTCACTTCGCGGCGCAGTTGGAGCCGTGGTGAACAACGCATGATGCGCGCTGCGGGTCGCGCACACGGGCTTCGACTGACGCTGATCCTGATTAGCTTCCTGATTTTGTCCTACGCAGCGACAACGATTCGTCAGCGCAGCCGGATTAAAGAGCTGGTCGCTCAGCTGGTGATTGCAAAACCGATTGAATTGACGAACATCCTTCAGGAGCTGAGAGCTCATCCCGATTTGTCCGCGGAATACCTGTTGCCGCTACTCCGAGTCCAGGCCACGACGCCCAAAGACAAGGAGGCACAATTGCACGCGAGGTTGGCAATTGTGTCCCGCGATCCTGCGCTCGTCGTGGAACCACTGGTCAAGGAACTGCTCGACGGGGAACCCGAGTACGTAACCCTGATCCGGGAACAATTACGTTTGTCACAGCCCTCCGTCGCGCCGCGGTTGTGGAGCTATTTGTGGGACGAGCAGGCGGAGTCGCAGCATCGCTTTCGCGCCGCCCTGGCATTAGCCGGTCTGACCAACGAATCGGAACCCGATTCATGGACCGACGCTGATTTGAAGTTCCTTGCCGACCAGTTGGTTTCGCAGGACGCTGAGATTCAAGCCATGCTGCGTGATGCACTGCGTCCGATTCAAAGTCGACTACTGGATGAACTCGAACAAATCTTCGCCGACGCTACGGCGAGCGACTCGAAGAGATTGAGTGCGGCCCACGCGTTGGCGGACTATGCGGGCAGCGAAATCGATCGGTTCCCCCGACTGCTTACCGTAGCCACTGCCGAGCAATTCGATGTCCTGTTCCCGCTCATTCAAAATCGGTCGCATCGCAACATCATGGACGCGTTGTGCAATATCGTTGCCGAAGCTCCTGCTGCGGATCTGGGATCCGCATCGCGCATTGCCCTCGGTCAGCGGCGAGCCAATGCGGCAGTCACGCTGCTGCAGCTGGGTGAGCGTAAGAACGTGCTGCCCATATTTGATATGACTGATGACCCCGAAGGGCTTACCCAATTCATCTTCGGATGCCGACCCAGAAAAGTGAAGTTGGATGCCTTGCTCGATTGCCTTGCATACGTGAATGAGCATGCGACGAATCGGTACCCGAACAGCGCGCGTTACGCATTGCTGTTGGCCCTGAGCGAATTCCCGTTCGACGACGTCCCCGCACCACAGCGGAATTCGCTGCTTACGCAGCTGGCCGACTGGTACGCACACGATCCCAGCTCCGCGGTGCATAGCGCAGCAGGTTGGCTGTTATGCAAGTGGGGACAGTGCGACGTTGTATCCAGGATTGATCAAACTCCGACAGACTATTCGCCGGACCGGGAGTGGTTCACGCTTGCCATCCCCGTCACGAAAGGCGAGCCACAGAGTTCGAAGACTCTGCATTTCACCTTCGTCGTGTTCCCTGCGGGACGGTACACCATCGGGCGAGTCCCCGATGAACTCAATGGAAGACCCAACGATTCGATACCGCGACAAGAGGTCACCATTGCGAGACCGTTCGCGCTGTCCGATCGTGAGGTCACGATCGAAGAACTTCAAGCGTTCAACTCGGAGTACGGTCAACGCCAGGGACGCGACTTGCTCCCATCAACCGATGCCGTCTCCGAATTGAATTGGTATGACGCGGTGCGGTTCTGCCGTTGGCTGAGTGAGCAGATGGGGGTTACGGAGTCGGACCAGCCTTACCCAGCCCCGGATTCACTGGACCCTGCCAAGTATCCGCGCGATTCGAATCGATTGGCCAAGCAAGCACCGCACGACTGGCCGTTGGACCCGACTCGACGCGGTTTCCGCCTGCCGACCGCGGCCGAGTGGGAAATTGCATCACGGGGTGGAGTACGAACGGCGTATGGATTCGGCAGCGACGAGAGCCTTCTCCGTGAATTCGGCTGGTATCAGCGGAACAGTGATAATCAGGTGAAACCCCCGAAAACCCTTCGTCCGAATCTGCGCGGCCTGTTCGACCAGCACGGGAACCTGAACGAAGTGGTTCATAACTGGGAGGGAACCACCGCCGAGTCCACGGAACCGGTCGGAGCGGAGCTTGCTATCTACCGTTTGGCCGGGGGCGGTAGTTGGTCTAGCGTCGCCGATGACTGCCGGTCGTCGAGTCGTTCCGCAATCGTCCCTTGGAGCCGAAACGCTCATCTCGGACTTCGCCTGGCGATTACGCCTTCCGAGATTTCGCCCGTTGAACGCCCGGTGCAAGCTTTGCCGGAAGAGGGCAAACCCTAAGGTCGCCACGCATCAAATGCCGGCCGAGGTGAACGCGCTTTTTTTCGAAGATTTTTCCCACCGCCTGTCCGATTGCGACACGCTTTGGTGATTAGATGCTCGGATCAATTCGAGGTATCTAGTCATGTTTCGCAGTGGTGACGAACCGATTCCCGGCTATCGCCTGGAGAAATTATTGGGTTGCGGCGGTTGCGGGGAAGTCTGGAAGGCAACCGCACCCGGCCGGACGTTCACGGCCTTAAAGCTGATCAACCTTGGGGCCCGCGGCGGACTGCGGGAACTCCGTGGACTGCAGCACGTGAAAAACCTGCGCCACGGTTGCCTGCTCCCCATCTATGCGATTTGGATCCTTGACTACAACGAACGCATACTTGCCGAAGACGAATTAGAGAAACTGTGGGACAGTACCGCCCAGGCACCCGGCGCGGCTATTCAAGATCTAAACCAAAGTATTCCCGCCCTGCTCGTTGTCTCCATGATGCTCGGCGAGGGCAACCTGTTCGACCGGATGCAGGAGTGCCAACAAGCGGGCTACGCTGGAATTCCCAGAGATGAACTCCTGGGATACATCGAGGACGCCGCACGCGGTTTAGACTTTTTGAATGCCAAGCGGCACGACTTCGGTGCCGGGCCGATCGCCATCCAGCATTGTGACATCAAGCCGCAAAACATCATGCTTGTCGGAGGCATGGCCATGGTTTGCGACTTCGGACTCGCAAGGGTCCTCTCCTCCAGTCGCGGAACTTCCCAGATGCCGGGTTCGCCCGCCTACATCGCACCCGAATGCATCTCCGGCAGTCAACC
>JBJOLO010000067.1:0-5642 GCA_046045565.1 Planctomycetota bacterium
TTCCCTTGTTCCGCGACTTGATGGCGGAAAACTACGTACCCGCTTTCTTCCGGCTCGCGCAGCAATTCGTCGCTCTGGAGCGAATTGACGAAGCGAGAACCGTGTTGCGCGAAGGAATCGAAATTGCCCGCCAGCAAGACGACCGCAAGACGGCAAGTGAAATGAGCGAACTGCTGGCGAGTATCGGCAGTCTGTGATATCGCGGCCGCATCGCGCCGCTTCTCGCAACAGATTCCGCTTTGATCTTCCACTGCCTGCTGTCAAATCGACGAGCTGCTAGCTCCACGGATGCTATCACCGGCACATATCATCGCAGCGATTTGCTAGCGAGAATTATCACCTGTTAAACTAAAAAAGATTTACCTCTCGTAGCGGTTATACCGATGATTCCGATTGTACGGATGGTACGCGCAGACATGACCGTTTTCGTGGGGTGGTCACATGCAGTTCGGACATCGAGTAATCAGCGTCAAAACTCTGGTAATCGCGGCCATTCTTGCCGTGGTGGTCGCGACCATGGCGTTGCGGCGGGACGACCGCTCGTGGGCCCAGGATAAACAGTCGAAACGCCCGACAGCCGGTCCGCGTTCTTCGATGACACGCGAACCGTCCGAGCAATACCGGCAAGCGCAGTACGAGGAAAGCTACGAGTCCGACGAACAGTCTGCGTCCCGATCGAGTCTCTACACGTCGGAACCTGCAGATGATTACGAGCAAGTTGCTCAGCAACCCAACTCAGGAACGAGCCGCCCCGCACGTCGGGCAGCGCGGCAGGAAAACACCGAGGAGTCCGTAGCGCGAGGGTACCGGGTACCGGCGGAGGATTTAGAGTTCGTCGTGCAGGATCTGCGCAAACGCTTTGCACTCGATGGAGTCGCCATCGGCAGCGATACGCGTACGAGTCAGGTCGTCGTACATGCTCCGCTGGCCGTACATCAACAAATTGCCGGCCTCTTGCGTCCTCGTAACAGCGAGGCAGCTGCACCGGCACCGCAACGGACGCCGTCGGGGCGAGGCAGCAGCGGATCGTACCAGCTCCGCCATTTGACGTCGGACGACTTTGTAGCGACCATTCGAGCGATCTGGGGTGACCAGGTCGTGTTCGCTCGCGGGGAGCAGGACGGCATTGTGACTGCGCGGATTCCCAGCCAGGATGGTGCTCCGGTGTTGTTGCAGATCGACCATCGTACGCAGCGGGTCGCTGCGGTGGGCACGAATCCATCGCGCGGTTCCGTGGACAAAATTGTGCAAGCCATCGATCATCCCGGTGACAATCCGGAAGTCGATTCTCAAATCGTTTCCGTGAACAAATCCGATCGTCAGCAGGTCCGCAAAGCGATTTCCGCGATCTTGACCTCAGCCCAAGCGACTCGAGAGGACGATTCCGTAGCGGTGCAGGGACGTAATGCCGTTTCGCGCAACGGAAAACAAGCTCGACGCGCACAGCAGGTCGCGCAAGCGTTGCCGCAGAATCAGCAGGGGCGCGACGAGCAAGGCAAAGAGGATCGCGAAGCACAAGCTTTGATTCCTGCTGAAGAGCAGAATCGAACGCCGATCATGGGTCTCGAGGATGAAGATGCGGGATTGATTGGACCCGTTCAAATCGAATTCATCGAAGGCTTGGATGTGTACATCGTGCGAGGCAAGAAGCGCGACGTGGAGCGGGTGGTGCAGATCATCGCGGACATTGAAGCGGTGAGCAAGGAAACGCAACCCGAAGTTGAGATTCGCCCGCTGAATGATGTGGCGAGTGTACCGATGGCCGACTTGCTGAATCAGATTTACGACCAGGTATTGTCAACGCGTCAGGGTCGGGTAACGATCCTTGCGTTGGTCAAGCCGAATGCTTTGCTGCTGATCGGTCGCAAGGAAAGCGTTCAGGTCGTGAAGGAGCTGATTGCGAAGCTCGACCAACCGACATCACCTTCCGCGTTGTGGAAAGTCTTCCGGCTGAAGCACGCTTCGGTGACGGAGGCAGCGGTGACGGTGCAGAATTTGTTCAGCGGCGTGACCGCAGCGGCTGGGCAACCGGGCGCCGGCGGCGCACCGGGCGGCTTTGGAGGCGGCGGATTAGGCGCCGCTGCCGGACCGACGGGCCTGCGTCCTCGTATTACGGTGATCTCCGATGTGCGAAGCAACTCGTTGATCGTGCAGGCCAGTGGTCGCGATTTGGAAGAAGTTTCGGCGTTGATTGAAGAGATTGACGTGGAGGCTTCGGTGATCACCAGTGAACTGCGGGTCTTCAAACTGACGAACACTTTGGCGCAGGAGTTGGCCCCGGTCCTTCAGGATGCAATCCGCGGCACCACAACCGCGCGAGCGGGGGCGGGCGGTCAGCAGGGCCAGTTTGGCCAGCAGGGTGGATTCCAGCAGGGCGGCCAATTCCCGGGCCAGCAAGGTGCGGGAGGGGCCGGTCAACAGAATCAGCAGGTTCGTAGCACCAGTCTGCAGTTTGTCACCATCGATCAGCAGGGAAAGAAAACGGTTGCTTCGGGCATCGCTACCGACGTCGTGATTACCGCTGATGTTGCGGTCAACGCTTTGGTGGTACGTGCACCCGCGAAGGCCATGGATTTGATCTCGGCGATCATCGACGAGTTGGACTCGGGCCCGGACGCTCAGGCTCAGATCAAGGTGTTCACCGTCGTCAACGGCGATGCGACCTACCTGGGACAGACGCTGCAGCAATTGTTCGGGCAACAGGTAACGATCGGTCGGGGGCAGGGTGGTGCGTTCGGCGGTGCAGCTCAGTTCGGTGCGCTGGGCGGCGCTTTCGGAAACCTGGGAGCTCAATCGGGCACAGGGGAAACCAATCTCGTGCCGTTGCGTTTCGCGATCGATGCTCGGTCCAACAGCATCATCGCATCGGGCAGCTCGGGCGATCTGGCGGTCGTCGAAGTTCTGCTCTTGCGACTCGATGAAAACAACGTCCGATCCCGCAAGCTCTCCGTGTTCCGCCTCAAGAACGCGTTCGCCCAGGATGTCGCGAATGCGATCACCACGTTCCTGCAGAGCCAACGAACGCTCTTCCAACAGGACCAGATCTTTAATACGTCGGTGAGCCCGTGGGATCAGTTGGAACGGCAGGTAATTGTCACTGCGGAGCCTCAAACCAACAGCGTAATCGTCAGTGCGACTCCCAACTTCGTGGAGCCGATCACGGAGATCATCAACCAATTGGACTTCCGTCCTGCGATGGTGATGGTTCAGGTGTTGATCGCCGAGGTGAACTTGGCGGACGTATACGAGTTCGGTGTGGAATTGGGTTTGCAAGATTCGCTGGTGTTTGACCGCGGCAAGGCTTCGCTCGCGAGCGGATCACCGGTCAGCACGCCGGGCTTCAATTTCAACAACGTGAATCTTCCGAACCAGAACAGCCTGTATCAGGGCACGCTGGCCGGGCAAGCGGTCTCGGGATTCGGACTGGGTCGCGCCGGCACGCTGGGGTACGGGGGTTTGGTTGCGTCCGCGGCGAATGAGTCGATCAACTTGTTGGTCCGGGCCCTCGAAGATTCCAATCGTCTTCAGGTGCTGAGCCGTCCCGAGATCATGGCGGTCCACAATCGGCCGGCGCAGATTCTGGTCGGTCAAAAGGTGCCGCGTATCACCAACAGCACGATCAACAACCTGGGCAACACGCAGAATACGCTTCAGGATGTGGATGTCGGCATCATCTTGAACATCATCCCGCAGATCAACGACGACGGCGTCGTGGTCTTGTATGTGGAAGCGCAGAAATCGGCAGTGGGGCCAGAAGAGCAGGGCGTTGTGGTGACGGTGAACGCTCAGGGGCAACCGGTGAAGTCGCCTCGCATCGACACCACCAGCGCCTTTACGACCATCAGTGCGAAAGACGGCCAAACGGTCGTGTTCGCCGGATTGATCACAAGCACCAAGCAAGAGGTGGTCCGCCGAGTTCCGTATCTCTCGGACATTCCGGTGCTCGGCCAGTTGTTCCGCTTCGAAACAGATACGCAGAAGCGAACGGAGCTGTTGATCGTGATGACGCCGAAGATCGTGCAATATGACGCCGATTATCAATGGCTGAACGACACCGAATCGCGCCGCATGAACTGGTGCTTGGGCGACGTGGTTTCGGTGCACGGCGATGTAGGCTTAAAGGGTGGCAGCTGCCTGTTCTGCAACGATCGTCTGCCAACGATTTATCCGGACGAAGATCCGACCGCTTACGAAGTGCAGACCATGGAGAATGCCAAGCCGATGCCAGATGCGGGAACGATGCAACCTGCGGCGGGCGTAAATGAAGGGGCGTCTTCGCGAACGAGCCCCGGCATGATCCGCGAGTCGAACTGGAATCCACAGGCAGGAGCGGCATCTCCGGCTGCAGCTCGAGGTCCACGGCCAGCGGAACGTCGCCCGGCGGTGAATCAAGCGGGCGGGACGCAGGGACCGGCTTCACCGGTAAATAACGGCTACCAGGCGATGCCGGCCGAGTATGCCGCGCCGCCCGGCGAGCCGGGATACCCGGCCTACCAACCCGGTGCGCCGACAAACGACGCCGGACCTCGATATCGTTAAGCAACCAACCTTACCGCGATGCTCGGCATGATGCTGAGCGTATGAAACCATATCACGGATGATTGCACGATGAGAATTCCACTCACATTGCGTCTCGCTGCCATCTTTTGTGCGACCGTCATTTTCGGAACGGGTTGCAAGTCGATGTCGGTGCCGAATCCGATCTCCTGGACCATGTCCAAGGTGAAGGATTCGAAGGTCGAGCCGCCTGCGAATATGGTCTGCATCTGGACACCGGATGTCCTTGTCCAAACCGGCAAAGCACCAGCCCGCGGTTTCGGCGGAAGGATCTACTTCTACGATCCGCGCCAAAAAGTCATGTCGGCCGAAGGGCAACTGATTGTCTACGGCTACGACGATTCGAAGGGCCCGACTGGCGACGACCGAATGCCTGACCGCAAGTTCGCCTTCACCGCGGCTCAGTTTCAGAAACATTTCAGCGAGTCGCAGATCGGCGCTTCCTACAGCGTATGGCTGCCATGGGATGCAGCGGGCGGCGAGGCCAAACAGATCACGCTCGTTCCCGTCTTCACTTCGACCTCCGGCAAGATCGTCATGGGCCAAGCGACCGTGACCATGCTGCCCGGCCCTCCCGGTGAAGGCAACACGATCAATCAAATTCAAACGAAGCAGTCATCAACGGGCGGCGTGCAGCAGGTGTCGCATGCGGAGGGCGGATCGACGAAGAATTCGAACGTGAACTGGGAGAATGTGGGCGGCAATGATTCGATCAAAATGCGAACCACGACCATCGACCTGCCTGAACCCACCGCGAAGCGATTGAGCAAACCGCTGACCACTCCGACTGCAACGACGGGCGATGCCCGCAACGCGACGACACAACCGGATCCCAACGCCGCCGCACAAACATTGCTGGATCGCTGGAATCAATTGCAAGCGAGCAACACTGCATTTCAGAACTCGCAACACAGTGCCGCAGCGCCGAATGAGTCAGGCAAGCAAGACGCCGGTGCAACCGATCCTGATTCGCCATCCACTAAGGATTCGCGTCCTCGGTCGGGACCGCCACCACTTCCAGATCGTTTTGCACGTCCGAAATTCCCGGCTCCAACTTTGCCAGGCGTGCAAGTAGGTCCTTCTCG
>JBJOLO010000100.1:0-20049 GCA_046045565.1 Planctomycetota bacterium
GCGGCATCGCTGCGATCGTCGAATTGCATTACACGAGCACCATGAATGACTCGGACGAAGTGCTCGTGTCATCACTCGGAGGCCTCGGTTCTCTCAGCAATCCTCTCAATCGAATCGACCTGTTGAACTTAACTTCCGGTCTGCATTTCCAGATCAGCGATCTGTCGAATCTGCGCGTTGGAGCCGTGGTGCCCTTGCGGGCTCAACCGGAACGCGTATTCGACTCGGAAATCCAAGTTTCGTTCAATCGCATGTTCTAGCCCAGCACGCAGGTCTCGCGAGCCTCGGTTCGATCCGCAATCCTCGTTGAGACGACGAGGGTGGCGTGAAGAGAGCGTGCGACCACTATTTGCCGCCCAGGTTCCATACCGAGTCGAACTCGGGCGAAGCGGACTCCGCTGATTTCATCCGATTGCGAAGGATTTCAGCAGGCTCGTCTTCGGGGAACTCACTCTGCAATTTTGCAAGCGTCGTCCGCGCAGCCTCCCATTGCTGCTGCTCGAAACTGCGCAGCGCGGACTCATAGTCGTGTGTCAGCGTTCGCCAGCGTTCCGTCGGTTTGTCGCACAACTCGCAAATGGCCACCGGTTCTTGAATGTTGACCGTACGAATCGTGCAGAGCCGGCGAAAGGCGAGACTTGGATCGGCCCGCCGGACGGTCGCCTCCGAAGCTAACAGCGAGGCTCCCACATACTTCGTCGCCCCTTGAATACGGCTGGCGAGATTCACGGTGGTGCCCAGCGCACCGTACTTGTACTTGCGTCGTGATCCGATGTTGCCAACCTGCGCTGCACCGGAATGCAATCCGATCGCGATATCGGTCTCTTCGCCGAGTTTCGCTCGCCAACGTGCATTGACGGCCGGCAGTTTTTCCCGCATGCGCATCGCGGCGCGACAAGCGAGCGTTGCATGCTCGGGCGCGGCAAGCGGTGCACCCCAGATCGCCTCCAAGGCATCGCCCGAGTAGTCCACAAGCACACCCTGGAATTCGGCAACCGCATCCGACAACTCACTCAGCACATCGCAAACCCATTCGATAGCAACCGCTGCACCGCTGTTGGCGCTGATGCGGCTGAAGCCCTTGATGTCGCAAAACAATACCGTGATCTCGGCATCGCGCGCGGCCAGCATGTCGTCGCCGCGCAATTCGAGCATCCGCGCCAACTCGGGAGTGAAGAATTGCTCGAAGCGAACTCGCTCGGCAATCAGCTTCCGTTCCTGTTCGATACGAGCCAAGCCCGAAGCAACGCCGTAGGCCAGAAGCTCGACTAATTTGGCATCGAGTTCGCGGATCGGCGAACGCCCGTCGGCTCGTTGGCTCGCACCGTGCGCTGCACCTAATGCATTGCCTGAAGCTGGCACTGGAGCAGGCACTGGGGCGCTGCCTTGATTGGAGCTGCGTTCTCCATAGATGACACCCAGCACATTGCCTTCCAGATCCAAGAACGGCGCAGCGACCAGCGATTGCACATGGATCAGACTGGCGGCCTCGGCGACATCGTGAGCCGGAACATGGAAGAAAGTTCGCTGTTGCTCCAGCACGCGCCGTAACATCGTCTGGCTGGGTTGCCATTGGTCCGCCGGCAGATCGCCGTTCGGTCCTTGCAAGGAGGCGACCGACCACCGATCTGCTTGGTAGAGCAACACGGCGGCGCGGTCAAGCGAAACGAGTTCCACCGCTGCGCGCGCTGCTTTCGGTAGGAATTCAATCGACGAGGCCGCACTCTGAAAAACGTCCATCGAAGCTTGCAGCCAGTCGAACAAGAACGATTCATCGAGCCACGCACCTCGCTCGAGGTCCACGGTCGGCAGCAAACTGCGTTTCGAAACGCGGCCTAACAACGACTTGCCCGGGGCACAGGTTGCCGACTGCAGCGTTTGCAGGTTCAGCGGCTCCTGCGGTACCAACTGCAATCGCACAACTTTGCCCCCCACTTCGCAGGTGACGGGCAATTCCAGAATTCGGCTCTCGCCCGGTTCCAAACGAAGATTGCCAGCGAGCGGCAGGCTGTTCTTCGTGCTGGCGTTTCGCACCAAGACACTGTCGTCACCATGCGGCTCAAAACGGGCATGCTGCCGCGAAACCTGCGTCTCCGGACGATCCGCGACGATAATGCGATCGCAGTCGACCAGCGACAGTTTCGCAAACGGAGCCGGCTCATCGGCCTGCCGCCTGCCAATCTCGGTTGCTCGCGAAATCTCAAAGACCGCAAGCGATCGGGATCCTTCATAAATCTGCAAGCGAATATTCGATGTCGTGTTGTTGGTCATGCGTCGATCCGACCGCGTCCCGTCGTATGGGCTTCATGCACGTAATCGAATCTTAACCACGTTCTGCCAATCCGTCTTGTGGCAATCTATTTGCCGATCTGTGGCCATCCGCCAATCTTTGGCCATTTGCCAATCTGTGGAGAAGGCAAAGGGTGCTCAAGGCGGTGGCGGAGAATGCCTAACCGCGCGTCACATTTTCCCGACACTCATGAATCGCCTCTCATTTCTGCTTGGAAAAAACCTTTTTTGTCCCGGGGACCGACACGGCACATGAATTGCTCCGTTCGGATCGATGGGCAAGGTACTCGGGCTTGCCCCCTCCCTGTTTTCGGGTTCACGCGCAGCGTTGGCGGTTGGAAGTACGCTCGCTACCCGGTGTCTCCGAACTGGCACGCCCCGAGCTGTGCGCAGGGCCAATAACCGCCAAGCCGTGCCGCGATGCTCGGGCGTGCCTTTTTCGTCGCGTGACTCGTCGCCTCGCTGGTAGGCAACGAAAAAAAGAGAATGCGTCGAACTTCGGGGTTCCCACGGCGATCCTCTGGCACCGGGTGCTGCGTGGCGACATCCCTTGCTTGCGGCAGGAAAGGGTCCGGCGGCATGCGAATTGGCCTTCGTCGCGGTCGCATCGCCGAACTATAATCCCCGCCTAGTCCGCCATGATCTCAGGCAATGATGCCGCGAGCAGATTCCGTCGCACGGAGGTGATTGATGAACGGGAATATTTGCAGGTTCTCACCATTTGCTGCAATCACAGTTAGCTGCGTTCTGCTCGCCTCGCTGCCAGCTCATGCGGAAAGTCCGCGATCGAAACGCCTCTTAAGTCGCCCCACTACCGCCAACACCACTACCGCCAACAGCAAAGGCGGAAAACCAGTCGCCTCGCCCAATCCGCAAAAACCCCCAGCTGGTTCGTCATCCGAATTCTCGTCTTCGCAGGCGGATGGCTCTGACCATATCGGCTCTGACCGTATCGGTTCCGACCGCGTCGGTTTCGACAGCGAACCAACTTCGCCGACTCGCTCCACTCCGGCGCATGACCTTTCGACCGCTGACCCGGCGGTGATCGCTGAGATCCTAAGCATTCGAAAACACTTGCGTCGTTCCCTGCCGGGTGAGAAATTCCTGACCGACGACTCCGACGAGGAGTTCTCGGCAACATTGCAGGAACTGATAGGAAATCGGCCCGCTGCGCAAGGCCTTTCCGAACCCAAACACGACTCGGCCACGAATCCGGAAAGATCGCCCGAACCGAAGTTCGCTCTCGATGCGAATCGCGAGATCATGGAAGAGGCAGGCGACGCACCGTTGCCGCCTTCACTGCCGATCGCTTCGCCACCCGTTCTTTCCGCGCCGGCAGCTCCACGCGTAACGTTGCCGCCCGCGGAAGGTTTCCCCGCTCCGGACGCGCCGCCACCTTATCTGCCCCAGCCGCTGGAATGGATTCCGCTTCCCGGTTCGCCTGCACCGACAACCCGCGCCCCGGTACCCGCCCTGCCGTCGATACCTGCATCACCGTATGCGGCGATGCCACGCGGATCGTACTCGCACCCCCTAGCGCCCCCATTCGTCGCAACCGTGAACACGCGAAGCGATGTAGTCCGGTCGTTGCGTCAAATGGGACGGCAATTCGATCAACTGGCCGCGGACATGGAGGACCAGCATTTTTTTGACGACGCGGAAAGCCTTCGCGGTCTGGCTCAGTCCGTGCGCGACGAGGCTCGACGCTTGGAAACCGGTCTGACCACCGACGAACCTGCGGTATCCCTGAATGAACGAAACACACCGTCTCCTGAAGCGGTTATGTCGCAACCGGGAGTCACCCCGATTCGGTCGGCCGTAACCCGCCCCGCAGCGAGTGTGACACCCGCGGTGGCCTTGCCTCCGATTCCTCCCGATCCACCCCTCATCGTTACCCCGGCCGTTGTTCCCATACGAAAGACGATCGATCGGTAACCGTCGGCCGCTGCGTAAAGCTCGGCAAATCGAGCTTGCCGAGCATTCGCCACCTAGCATCATCACGAAGCCGGCGCAACCGAGCCTTGACCACCAGGCTTTGACCTCCAGCCCGCAAAGTCGTCTCGATTTAAGCGACCCTCGCGGGGATTTCTCACACGATTCGCCGGATTTGCCTCTTGGCATGAGGCATCACAGCGATGAAACTTTAGGTGCATTAGTTCCATGTGGAGCTTTCGCACGTCTATCGCAGGTCTATCGAAGGTTTTCCCGTGAGCACTGCCGATCGCAACGGAGGCTCGAACACTTCAGCCTCGTCGTCACCGTCATCAACGGTCTCGAGTTCCAGTTCCCTTTCGCATCAAGTTCAGTCCTTGCGATTGCCGCCGCCGAGTCCCGGAGCCTCGGGAATGAACCGACTGGCTTGGCTCCTCTGCTTTGCCTTCGCGACTTTATCCGCGTGGTTGAGCTACCAGCGGTACACCCTCAAACTTCCGGCACCGGAGCTGGTGCAGGCTGCGTCTGAAGCTTCCGCAAAACCGATGGAAGCGGATGCGAAGGATCTTCCCGCCGACGTGGCGGCGGCGACGGGCAAATATGCGTACGAGTCCAATGGTTATATCACCGTCGCGCATCAGATCTTGATTAGTCCGCAAGTCAGCGGTCGACTTGTCACGCTGGATGCCGACGAGGGGCGTCGAGTTCGAAAAGGGGATTTGCTGGGTGAGATTGAAGACACCGAGTATCAAGCAGATTTCCTTCGCGCCAAATCGACGCTGGAAATTGCCAAAAGTCGCTTGCTGGAACTGGAACGCGGTTTTCGACCGGAGGAAGTAGACCAGGCGAAGGCGGAACTGCAGGAAGTAGAAGCGCAACTCATGCAATTACAGGCCGAATGGAATCGCAGCTACGAATTGCGCAAGAGCAATCTGATCTCTGAGGAGTCCTTTGAATTGATCGACAGTCGCTTGCAGGCAACGCAGCGGCGGCGAGACCGGTTGACGCTTGCGGCAAAACTGATCGCCGACGGACCTCGCGAAGAACGCATCGCTGCGGCCCAAGGTGAAGTCGGACAAGCCGAAGCCGACGTGGCGAAGGCGGCATGGCGATTATCGAACTGCAAAATCATCGCACCGATCTCCGGTACGATCTTGAAACGGAATGCCGAACAGGGAAATCTGGTGAACCCGGTGGCGCTCAACGGATCGTTCAGCGTCTGCGACATTGCCGACCTGGCCGACCTGGAGGTTTCGCTGGACGTTCCGGAGCGCGACATTTCCAAAGTGCACTTGGGTCAACGCTGCAAAGTTCGGCCGGATGCATTCAAATCGCGTGTCTACGAAGGCGTGGTGTCGCGATTGATGCCGATTGCCAATCGCGCCAAATCGTCGATTACCGTTCGGGTGAAGCTGACGGTTCCCTCCGAAGAAGAGGGCGTTTATCTCAAGCCCGAAATGAGCGCGCTCGTGTCGTTCTTGAACGACACCGAGCAAACCGCCGATGCGCGGAGGCCGTAACCACGGTTCGCATCAACGGTCCTGCCATTGGTCCTGCCCTTAGCCCGATCATCGATTATCGAAAGGTTCCGATCGTGGGAAACAAAATTGTCCGGGTTGCTGACGTACATCGCTACTTTCGTCGCGGCAGCGAGCGGATTGACGTGCTGAACGGCCTTACGCTGGACGTGGAAGAAGGCGATTTCGTCGCGCTCATGGGGCCCAGCGGATCCGGTAAGACCACCTTGTTGAATCTCATTGCGGGCCTCGACCGCCCCAGCAGTGGCGACGTGATCATCGGAGGCGATCGCATTTCATCGATGTCCGAAGCACAGTTGGCTCGATGGCGCACTCGGAACATCGGTTTCATCTTCCAGTTCTACCATCTGATTCCGGTACTCACGGCTCAAGAGAATGTGGAATTGCCGTTGTTGCTGTTGTCGCTCGGGGCAAGTCAGCGGCAGCAACAGGTGCGCACCGCCCTGGGACTCGTCGGACTATCGGAACGCATGCAGCACCGACCGGGCCAACTGTCCGGCGGTCAGCAGCAGCGCGTGGGCATCGCTCGTGCGATCGTGACCGACCCGACGCTGATTGTTGCCGACGAACCGACGGGCGATTTGGATGCCAAGTCGGCCGGAGAAATCCTGGATCTGCTGGTGGAACTGGGAAAGTCTTTGAAGAAAACGATCATCATGGTCACCCACGATCCCCGCGCTGCGGCTCGTGCTCATCGCGTCCTGCACCTCGACAAAGGCCTCTTGGTGGATCAACCGGCAAGCGAATACGAGCACGCATGATGCATCGCACGCGATGCCGCATGCGAAAAGTTGTGCGGACTCATGCGGGACAATAGAGTTCGAGCGGAGCGATTCGTGATTCGTCCGAAAGGGCTGCGGGGCAAGCGAAGATGAAATACCTGGTGCTGGTTTACAAAAACGTCTCGCGAAACATGCTGCGGACGATCCTGATGGGCATGGGCACGATGGTGCTGGTCTGCGTGGTGACGCTCATCTGGTCAATGCTCTCGTTTCTTGACGCCGCGACGTCGGAAAAAAGCAAGAACTTCAAGCTGATCATCACCGAGCGGTGGCAGCTTCCCAGTCAGATGCCGCTGGCCTATTCCGAAGAACTGGCAAAAGGCGCGCCGCGCAATCCGGACGACATTACGATCGAGGACAAGGACTCGATGACGTGGCAGTTCTTTGGTGGATCGACCGAGCAGGATCCCAAGCTTCGAACGAACTCGAACATGCTGTTCGCCTTTGCGCTACAGCCATCCAAACTTTCGCTGATGATGGACGACTTGGACGAACTTCCGCCCGGCACTTCGGACGAGTTTCAAACCGTGGTCGATAAACTCTCCACCAACCGGCAAGGACTGGTGGTAGGCCGCAATCGATTGGAAATGCTCAATATGAAAGTGGGCGATCGATTGACGCTCTACAGCATGAATTATCCGGGGATTAAGCTCGACCTGGATATCGTCGGCCTGTTTCCTCCCGGACGTTATGACCTGAGCGCCGCGATCAACCGTGATTACCTGACGGCGGCGATGGATCAGTATGAGCGGGACACGGGGAAGCGACATCCCATGATGGATCGCACATTGAATCTCGTTTGGCTGCGCGTCAAAGATCGAGACGAAATGTCGCAAGTTGTTCAGCAGATCGAATCGTCGCCGCAGTTTCGCAACCCGCAAGTAAAGGTGGAAACGGCTTCATCGGGCATCGCCGCGTTTTTGGAGGCCTATCGTGACCTGATCTGGGGCATGCGCTTTCTGCTGGCGCCCGCCATCATCGTGGTGCTTTCGCTGGTGATCGCAAATGCGATCAGCATCAGCGTACGTGAGCGTCGCACCGAAATCGCCGTGTTGAAGGTACTCGGATTCGGACCGGGACAGATCATGGTGCTGGTCGTGGGCGAAGCGCTTGCCATTGGACTATTCGCCGGCTTCTCCAGTGCCTTGCTCACCTATTTCATGATCAACGTCTACTTTGGCGGCCTGACTTTTCCGATCGCGTTTTTCTCCAAGTTCTTCATTCCGCGCGCGGCGTTGATCTGGGGTACGAGCATCGGGGCGGGGACCGCACTTTTGGGAGCCGCCTGGCCGGCTTGGATTGCCCGTCACGTGAAAGTGTCGGAAGTGTTTTCCAAGGTGACCTGATTGTTCGCGGCCCGAGCCGCCTTTCCGTCGAGGAATTTGCATGACTCCGGTATACAACGATCAGTGGTACCTCGCACTCGGCGCCTTCATTGTCGCTCTGCTGGCGATGGCGGTCATGGGACCGATCCCCATCCGCTACAACATCCGCAATCTGACCGTGCGTTGGCTGACGTCGCTGTTGACTGTCTTCGCGTTCGTGATCGTGGTCGGGCTGGTGACGGTGATGCTTGCCTTCGTCAATGGCATGGAGCGATTGACCGATTCGAGCGGCCGTTCCGACAATGTGCTGGTCATCTCCGCAAGTGCCACCGACGAAGCATTCAGCAACCTCACACCGGAAGCGGTATCGAGCCTGGAGAATCAGGCCGGCATCGCTCGCATGAACGACCAGCCGCTTTGCAGCAAGGAAACCTACCTGGTCGTCAATCAGCCGCTGGAAACGCCGCGGCAGGGCGGCCCGAAGCGGCGATTTCTTCAGCTTCGGGGCGTGGACGATGCGCTGATCGCGGCTCGCGTGCACGATGTGCAACTCTATCCGGGCGGCAATTGGTTCTCCTCCGCCGGCGTGCAGGAGGGAGAATCGGAAACCGACGAAACGCTGGTCGAAGCCGTGCTTGGCGAAGGCGTCGCGCGCGAATTAGCAAAAGATCCCGCGGCGCAAGAATGGGCGTCCGTGAAGACGAAGGGCCGCTTGGACACGGGCGACGTGATCAGCTTCGGAGGACGACGTTGGAAAATCATGGGCGTCATGCAATCCGCCGGATCGACCATGGATTCGGAAATCTGGACGTATCGCCCGCTGGCGGCGTTCATCTTCGGCAAACAAACCTACACCTCGGTGCTGATGCGGTGCGACAGTCCGGCTGCCGCCAAGAAGCTCTATCAGTTCCTCGACAAAGAATATAAGGATGCTGCGGTAAAGGCCTTTGTGGAGACGGCCTATTTCGCAAGTCTCTCCGGCACGAATCAGCAGTTTACGTTCGCGATCCTGATCGTCACGGTGGTGATGGGAATCGGTGGCGTGTTTGGGGTGATGAACACCATGTTTGCCGCAATCAGCCAGCGAATCAAGGATATCGGCGTATTGCGTATTGTCGGGTACTCGCGACTGCAGATTCTCACTTCGTTTCTGCTGGAGTCGCTTTGCATCGCCATGATCGGCGGGTTTGTCGGCTGCGCGTTGGGTTACCTGTGCGATGGATTCACGGCCACCAGCGTTGTGGGAAGCGGCCAGGGTGGCGGCAAGACAGTGGTGCTGAAGTTGATTGTGGACGCCGAGATCCTCTCGAAGGGCGTCATCCTGTCGTTGATCATGGGTCTGGTCGGCGGTCTGTTCCCCGCCGCTGCAGCCATGCGGCTGAAGCCGCTCGAAGCGGTCCGCTAAGATGCGACGGCGACTACCGGTCGAAGTCGGCCTCGCTGCAGGCGTTCAAGCCAGGAGTTTCGGCACCAGCTTACCCGCAACATCGGTCAGCCGAAAATCGCGGCCTTGGAAGCGGAACGTCAGTCGCAAGTGGTCGAGTCCCAGCAGGTGCAGCAGCGTGGCGTGCAAGTCGTGCACATGGATCGAGTCTTCCACCGCGTAGTAGCCGATGTCGTCGGTTTTGCCGAGCACGATCCCGGGCTTGGTTCCGCCACCCGCGACCCACATCGTGAACGCTTCAATGTGATGATCACGCCCGATCAGATCGCGCGGTTCACCTTGCGGAGTGCGGCCGAATTCGCCGCCCCAGATCACCAGGGTGTCGTCGAGCATCCCGAGTCGTTTCAAGTCTTTGACCAGCGCCGCGGCCGGCTGATCGACTTGCTTGCAGATCGTATCGAGTGATTCGCCGAGTTCAGTGCCTTTGTTGCCGTGGTGATCCCAGTCGGTGTGAAACAATTGGACGAACCGCACACCGCGTTGCACGAGCCGTCGCGCGAGCAGGCAATTGTTGGCAAACGATGGCTCACCGGGCACGGCACCATACATTGCAAGCGTCTCGGCCGTTTCGTCCGAGACGTCCATCAGTTGCGGAGCACTGGCCTGCATGCGGAACGCCATCTCGTAGGCGGCAATCCGCGTCGAAATCTCCGGGTCACCCGTTTCGGCGAGTCGCAACTGGTTGAAGTCGTTTACCGCACGAATGAACTGCTCCTGTCGATCGCGGCTGATCCCCTGCGGATTCTGCAGGTTCAGGATCGGATCGCCGGCCGACCGGAAGGGAACTCCCTGATACGTTGTCGGGAGAAAACCGCTGCCCCAATTCGGCGCGCCGCCGCGCGGGCCCCGCGGCCCCGACTGCAGTACGACAAAACCAGGCAGATCGTGTGCCTCGCTGCCGATGCCGTACGTCACCCACGCCCCCATGCTCGGCCGGCCGAACATGGCCGATCCTGTATTCATAAAAAACTTCGCCGGACCATGGTTGAAGACATCCGTCTTCATCGCCCGCAGGATCGCAATCTCATCGGTAATCGTCGCCAGATGCGGCAGGCATTCCGAAACCTCGGCGCCCGATGCTCCGTGCCGTTCAAATTTCCGCTTGCTGCCCAGCAGCGTTGCATCTTTCTTGATGAAGGCAAACCGCTTGTTCGCGACGTACGACTCCGGAATGACCTGGCCGTGCAGTTCTTGCAGCTTTGGCTTGGGATCGAACAAGTCCAGCTGGCTCGGTCCGCCAGCCATGAACATGAAAATCACCCGCTTGGCCTTCGCCGGAAAATGCGTCGGCAGCGGCGCGAGCGCATCAACGTCTCGCGATCGCGTTGCTGCCGCTTCTCCCGATCGATCGTTCAGCAGACTGGCCAGCGCAAGGCCGCCCAGGCCGATCCGGCAGTCGCGGAAAAAGTGACGTCGGGTTTGCGCTAGTGCGACCTGGTCAGCGTTCATGGATTACTCGCGGGTGATGAATTCATCGAGGTTCAGCAGCACGCGGCAACTGGCAATCCAGGCGGCAAATTCTTTTGCGTCGAAATGCGCCGCGAGCGGTTCGGAGCCGACCAGTTCGTCGACCGCCGCCGTATCAAACGCAGCGGCTTGCTCGGCAACCAGGGTCCCGAATCGTTGCGCTTCCGCCGGATCCGGATAGCGACCCAGCGTGACAACAAAGGCATACCGCGTGCGTTCCTCGAGGCTGGGCGAGGCTTCCGTCAACACGCGCCGGGCCAGCTGGCGGGCACACTCCACAAAGGCAAGGTCGTTGGCCAGCGTCAACGATTGCAGCGGCGTGTTCGAACGAATCCGTCGCGTGCACGTCACGTTCGCATTCGGCGCGTCGAATGCCGTGAGCATCGGAAACGGCAACGATCGCCAGAAGAACGTGTAAAGCCCTCGACGATATCGATCGAAACCGGTCTCCGCCTTCCAAGGTTTGGGATCTTGTGTGAACGCGTAAACTCCATCGGGTTGCGGCGGCATGACACTGGGACCGCCGACGCGATGGGTAAGCAATCCGCTGGCCGACAGGGCCGCGTCGCGCACCAATTCGGCATCGATCCGCATGCGCACCTGTCGCCCTAAGAAATCATTGCGCGGGTCGATGGTTTCCCATTCGCTGCGGCGGCGCGACGATTGCCGATAGGTGCTGCTCGTGACGATCTTGCGATGCAAGCGCTTCAGCGACCAAGGCGATGCGGTTTGTTCGCCCAGCAGCTCGCGGCCCAGCCAATCGAGCAGTTCGGGATGGGTTGGGGGCGTGCCTTGTGTACCGAAATCGTCCTCGGTTTCCACCAAGCCTTTTCCGAAAAATTGCAACCAGTGCCGGTTTGCTGTTACGCGCGGTGTAAGGGGATTGGCGGCATCGACGAGCCACCTCGCGAGCGTCAATCGCGGAGGCGCAGATGGCGAGGCGCTGGAAGTGGAGCCGTTCGGTTCGGCGGGCAACGATGGGAGGGCCGACGGCGTGTTTGGAAACACGCGCACTCCCAGGTTTAAGAAATCGCCCCGCTTGTGAATGTGCGTCTCACGCGGTTCGCTGCGCTCGCGAAGCACCAAGGTCGTCGGGATCTTCGGCTCCGATTCCTTCAACCTTGCGATTTCGTCCAACAGCGGAAAATCGCGGCGCGCCTCGGGCGTGTTCCGATAATGGTCCTCGATCAGCCGCTTGTTCATCGCATCCCGCTTCTCGTACGGCATGTCGTAGGCAACCTGAACCGGTCCCGGCAACCTCGCACGCTGCTCAGGTGTGACCGTCTTTTCCCATTCGCGTTGCTTCGCTTCCAATTCCGGACGCTGTTGCTCGAGTTGCTCGTTGCGCTGCGCGACCTGCATCCGAATCTCGTCGCGGCGTGCCAGATCGCCTCGCTCGATGTTCCCTTGCGTCGGTACTTCAATCGAGGGCTCGTCGCAATTGTTCAGGAACGCGAAGAATTGATAGAACTCGCGCTGCGAAATCGGATCGTATTTGTGGTTGTGGCAGCGGGCACAGCCCAGCGTCAGGCCGAGCCATACCGATCCAGTCGTGGCCACACGGTCGGCGACCGCCTCGATGCGAAACTGCTCCTGATCGGTTCCGCCTTCCTCGTTCACGAGCGTATTGCGGTGGAAACCGGTGGCGACTTGCTGCTGCAGCGTTGCCTCGGGAAGCAAGTCGCCTGCGATTTGTTCGATCGTGAACTGATCGAACGGGAGATCCTGATTGATGGCACTCAAGACCCAGTCGCGATAGCGCCACATTTCGCGGCCGAAATCGCGGGTGTATCCGTTCGAGTCGGCATAACGCGCCTGATCGAGCCAGAATCGTCCCCAGCGTTCGCCATATGAAACGGAGGCAAGGCTACGATCGACGAGACGCTCCCAGGCATCAGGCGAGTCATCTGCCAACCATGTCTCGACGTCATCCGCCGAGGGGGGCATTCCGCGCAGGTCGAAACTCAATCGTCGCAACAGCGTGGAAGCAGGGGCGGGCGGGGACGGACGGAGCGGTTGGCCGGTGGTTTGTGCGGTGTGAGCGATCTTCGCTTGGATGAAATGGTCGATGCCATTTCGCGGGAGTGACGGATCCTCGACCACCGGCAGCGGGACGCGTTGAAGCGGCTTAAACGCCCAATGATCCGTCGTACGAGACTCGAGCGGTTCATCGTCGGGTACTTTTCCACCCGCATCAATCCAAGCGCGAATGCGATCAACATCCGCGGCCGGAACGCCAGGACCCTCGGGCGGCATCCGCTCGGCAGCATCTTCCGCCGTGATGCGACGAATCAGCAGACTTTCTGCCGATTTACCCGCGACGATCGCCGGGCCACTATCGCCACCTGCCAACAGCATCATGCCGTGATCGAGGCGCAGGCCGGATTCCTGCTTCGCCGGGCCGTGGCATTCGCCGCAATGTTTCACCAGAAGCGGGCGGATCTCCCGCTGAAAGTCGATCGATGACCGATCGGCATTCGCGTCGTCTGCTGCGGCGACATTGCGCGCCGCGACCAGCAGCACACTCATCCATAACAGGTGACGCAAACCACTCATGGCATCGATCATCCCAACATGAATCGCAAAGCGCATCTTCTGGCTGCTGCTTCCGGAAAACCGGCCGCTCGCAGGCTCCAGCATAGCCCACTTTGTTGATCGACTCAAAGCATGCTCGCCGCGGGCCCAAGCCCCTCAACGATCCGTGGCCGCAACATCAGGTCAGATCCAGCGATTGCCGCGGCGGAAGCCCTGCCGCTTTGGGCCGCTCGGGATCGCAGATCGGGCCGTAGAACTCCGGTCTGCGATCGGCGAACCGATGAATGACATGTTTTCCGGGAACGCGGACAAATTTCTTGTTTCGGGCCTTCGTCACATCAATATCGGCATACAGGATCGCATGGTCCGCATGATCAGCGGCGGCCAACGTGTTGCCGCTCGTATCGCAAATACGGCTCTTGCCGATAAATCGAAAGCCTCGCTCGTGGCCGATCCGATCGACCGCCAGATAGTAGACGGCATTTTCCAACGCCCGCGTGTTGATCACAAAGTCGGCCGTGCATTCGGCACCCGGCGGCCAATTCGTCGGCAGCAAGATTAAGTCGGCTCCTTCGAGTGCCATCACCCGGGCTGCCTCGGGGAACGCTCCGTCGTAGCAAATGTTCATCCCAACACGAAGCCCGCCAACGTCGTGCACTGCGAACGGTCGATCACCCGGAGTCGTAAAGCGATCGATACCCAGATAGGGCAAATGAACTTTGCGATACGTGCCCACGACTCCTTCCGGACCAACCATTACGCAAGCATTGAAGATCCGCGGTCCATCGGCTTCCAGCATGCCGAACGCAATGTAGATTCCCAGTTCCTTCGCCGCCGCCGCGAATCGTTCCGTGGTCGGACCGGGGACGGTCTCCGCGTATGGCCTCGCTTCCTCCAGGCTGTCAAAGCAATAACCCGATAAGGCACACTCGGGAAAGACAACCAGGTGCGCGTTGTTCTGTCGGGTTTGCCGGACCGCCTGCAGCATGGCTTGCGCATTCAGGTCGTTTTGCCCCAACTGAAAATCCATCTGCACCGCTGCGATTCGAAAGATTGTGCTCATGGGCGAGAGTATGCGAGTTCCCCACGCGCGATGCAAGTGGCTCGGGGCACGCCTGCCTTCGTTCACCCCGCATCTGCCCATCATCCACGCATCTTCCCATCATCCGTCAAAGTTTACCCCGCTCGTCTGACTGCATCGCGTCACGGCCGACCGTCGAGATTTGAATTCCCCAGCATCTGGCAAACGGTTTGCCCGGCTGACTAGAATAGGTTGGTCCGATCACGATACGCGGGCGTTGCAGCGTGCCACCGCGCCCTCGAAAACGGGCGCCATTTGCAGCACCCGCTGCGAGCCACCCTTTTGTAACTGTGCCAACGACCACCGGCTGCTCAGCCACAACAGGCAGCCGTCCAGCCACTGCTCGCCTCCTACCTTCACTGTCGAGTCCCACCATGACCAACTTCCTTCGTTTGCTGTGCTGTGTTGCTTTCTGTTCCGCTGCCGGCGTCGGCATGGTCCGCGCTCAGGACGCGAACACCCCGGCGGCCGGTGACAACAAACCCCCGGCTCCGACAGCAACCAACCCACCAGCAACCAACCCACCAGCAACCAACCCACCGGCACCTAATCCAGCTGCACCCAATCCAGCTGCACCCAATCCACCGGCAACGCCGGAAAAGGTGGAGGTACGTCCGGGCCATTCGTTTCATGGCGAAGTATTCAACGAAGGTCCGCGACAAGCGGCCTATTTGATGGAGGGCATGCCGAAGATCAACTTCCCGATTACGACCAAGGATCCGAAGGCGCAGCAGTTTTTCAATCAGGGCATTGGTCAGCTGCACGGGTTTTGGTATTTCGAGTCGGAGCGTTCCTTCCGGCAGGCGGCGGCCATCGACCCGGACTGCGCGATGGCATACTGGGGCATGGCGATGTCGAATTTTGATAACGAAAACCGCGGCAAGGGATTCAGCGCTCAGGCTCACAAGCGGCGCGACAAGGCGGATGAGCGGGAGCGGATGTATATCGACGCCTTGCACGAGTATTTCGAGACGGGGCCGAGCAAGAACAAGGAGCGTCACGAAAAGTTCACCCGGTCACTGGAAAAGATTCTCTACAAGTATCCGCAAGATGTAGAGGCGAAGGCTTTCTTGACCTTGCGTTTGTGGCGCGATCGAGATGCAGGGATTCCGATTTCGAGTTATCTGGGGATTGATGCGTTGTTGAGCGAGGTGTTCGCGGCGGAGCCGATGCATCCGGCGCACCACTATAGAATTCATCTCTGGGATGGCGAAAAGACGGAGAAGGCGGTTCCTTCCGCCGCGGTCAGCGGGCAGACGTCTCCGGGTGTCGCTCACCAGTGGCACATGAGCGGACACATATTCGCGGGCCTCAAGCGCTATGACGACGCAGCCTGGCAGCAAGAGGCTTCGGCTCGCGTTGATCACGCGCACATGATGCGCGACCGCCTGTTGCCGGATCAGATCCACAATTTCTCGCACAATAACGAGTGGCTCATCCGCGACTTGGTGCACCTCGGTCGCGTTCAGGCCGCGCTGGATATGGCCAAGAACATGTGCGAGCTTCCGCGGCATCCGCGGTACAACACCATTAACGGCGGAAGCGCGAACTACGGACGTATGCGACTGTTTGAAGTGCTCGCCACGTTCGAGCTTTGGGACCCATTGATCGCGCTCTGTGAAACACCGTACCTCGAACCGACTGACAACGAGCGAGAACAGCAGAAGCGATTACGGTTCCTTGGTATGGCTCACTTCCGCAAATCCGATCTCGAAAAAGGCCAAGCGCCGCTTAAGGAACTCCGCGATCGCCTCAAGGCCAAACAGGAGGCGATGGAAAAGGCGGGGGCCGAAGCCGAGATGAAGGCCAAGACCGAGAACAAGCCACAGCCCGAGATTGATAAGGCGAAGGAAGATGCGCGCAAGGCCCAAGAGGGACCGGTGAAGGATCTCGAGAAAGCCGTTCAGGAACTGGAGGGCTACGAGCTTGTCGCGCGTGGCGACTACAAGACGGGCTATGAGCGACTGAAGGGGAACGAAAGTATTCGAGCCGGATTCCTGCCGCTCGTTCAATTGCTCGCCGGCCAGAAAGAAGAGGCCGAGAAAGAGGCTCGTAATTTCGCCAACGGAAATATAAACGAAGTGCAACCGCAAGCAATGTTAGTCGATATCCTGTGGCGCCTCGATAAGAAGAAAGAGGCGGGTGAAGCGCTGGAGCAATTGCGGAAGATCTCAGCGCATATCGACGATCTCACGGTGCCGACGTTTGCGCGACTTGCCCCCGTGGCCCAGTCACTGCAATGGCCGGCCGATTGGCGGATCGCCCCCGTCGCGAAGCCGGATGTCGGACAAAGGCCCAGCCTTGATAGTCTCGGACCGTTTCGGTGGAGTCCGTCGGACGCGTTGCCTTGGCAATTGCTCGGCCCCGACGGAGCCGCAAAATCGCTAGCCGATTATCGCGGCAAAAACCTCATTGTCATCTTCTATTTGGGTTCGGGCTGCCTGCACTGTGCTGAACAACTCCAGGCGTTCGGGCCGATGACCAAGGACTTCGCCGATAACAATGTATCGTTGTTGGCGATCAGCACCGATGATTTAGCGGGATTAAAAAAGTCGATCGACAACTACAAAGGCGGACCGATCCCATTCCCCTTGCTATCGAATGTGGAACTTGACGTTTTCAAAGCCTATCGCTGCTACGACGATTTCGAAAAGCTGCCGCTTCACGGTACCTTCCTGATCGATGCTCAAGGCAAAGTTCGCTGGCAAGATATCAGCCACGAACCGTTTCAGGATGCGAAATTCCTGCTGGCCGAGGCCAAGCGATTGTTGGCACAGTCGCCCGGCTCGCCAGCCCCTGCGGCGGCCGTTGCAGCACCTCAAACCGCGCCGACTCCGTAGACGCCACCGGCCTGCTTCTTGATCAGTTGCGATCGCTCCCGGAATGCATTGGGCCACACTCGTGGCCCAATGCGTTGTTGCGTTTCCTGCCGGCCCCTCATCGACAATGATGGGCTGCTAGCAGAATGACAGGCTGCTAGCGATGGGCGAACGGAATCCAGCCCTGGGCTCCCGTTCCGATCGAACACATCGCCATCAACCACGGGCGGTAGAAACGCCCCCGACACCATCCGCGGCCGGATGGAAAGCTCGCGTACCGATTCGGATCGCGATCGGTTATATTCTGGGCACAACCGGTTTAGGGCCCGATCCGACAACGAGCCCAGTCCGAAGAGGCGTCCACTCCGTGCATGCCGGCGCTAGCAGGCCGGCACATCTGATTTTCTTATTGCGTGAGAACGATATGACGGCAAAGTCGAAACCGACCGAGACCGCGAGCGCGGAGCAAGCGGCTCCGCAAAGCAACCGCGAGACGGTCGAGTCGATTGTGGTGGCGGTGATTTTGGCATTCCTGTTTCGGACCTTCGTGGCCGAGGCATTCGTGATTCCGACGGGATCGATGGCGCCGACCCTGATGGGCAATCACAAGGATGTTGCGTGCGAGAAGTGCGGCTTCCGGTACCAGGGCGGCGCGAGCAGCGAAAATGAAGATCGTGTCGGTGGCGACTCGGGAACCATTGCCGCGACCACCTGTCCGCTTTGTCGCTACACGATGACGCTGGATTGGAAAACCAATCCCAACCAAGCGACCTTCACAGGCGACCGCATTTTGGTCAGCAAGTTCAGCTACGACCTTTCCGAACCGGAACGCTGGGACGTCATCGTCTTTAAGTATCCTGGCAATGCCAAAATCAATTACATCAAGCGCTTGGTCGGGCTGCCGAACGAAACCATTATGATCAAGCACGGCGACATCTATGTGCGACGGGACGGGGAAGCGCGTTTCATGATTGCCCGCAAGCCTCCCGAAAAACAGTTCGCCATGATGCAACCGCTGGACGACACGGACCATACGGCATCGATCCCTGATCTCACGCGGGTGGATTGGCCATCGCGATGGCAATACTTTCCGGAAAAGGAAGCGCTGCGGCCGTGCCGCGACGACCAACAGGGAATCGTTATCGACGGGACCAACGATACAGCCTGGGTGCGATACCGTCACCTGTTACCCGACGCAACCGACTGGAATCAAATCGAGTCGGGAGACGGGCCGGTCACGCCCGACAACATTGCAGGGGAACTGGTGTCCGACTTTTGTCAGTACAACGCCGTCGTCAAAGAACGGCGCATGATGCCGGACGAGTTTCGCATTGATGCGACGAAGCGATACCAGATCGACGGCGAACAGACCGGACTCAATTGGGTTGGCGATCTCGCTTTCGAAACAGCAATGACGATCGAAGGCGACCAGGGCGAAGTGATGCTCGACCTGGTAGAAGGCGGCGTGCATTTTTACTGTTCGATCGATGTCGCCACAGGCCGCGCTGCCTTGTCGACTTCGGACGAAGGACTCGCATTCGACGACGGCCAACCGGTAGCCGATACATCGATTCGCGGGAAGGGAACCTATCGGTTGCGCTACTCCAATTTCGACGACGAGATTCGTTTGTGGATCAACGGTTCGCTTGTAAAGTTTGCGAAACCGGCAACCTACGGGGGCGATCCGAATCGCAACGTCGCGCCGATATGGAGTGCCGAGGACCCCGGGGACCTGCAACCGATCGGCATTGGCGCCACGGGCGTTTCCGTACGCGCTGCCCATTTGAAGGTGTGGCGCGACATCTATTACATCGCCGGTCAAAGCGACTACGACGAAGGCGTTGACAATCGAGTGCGTCGGGTTTTTCGCAGCCCGGAAACTTGGTCGAGCGAGCGATTGTTTCGGGCACGTCGACAAGAAGAATATCCGCTCGACACCGATCAGTTCTTTCCCCTGGGAGATAACAGTCCGCAGAGCGCCGACGGTCGTCTCTGGTTCCCGAAGAAATATGTCGATCGCGACATGCTGATCGGCAAGGCAACGGTGGTGTATTGGCCGCATTCGTGGAATCGACCGATCCCGTTTCTTCCCAACATCCCGAAGATGCGGTTAATTCATTAGCAGGTCGCCGAGCATTCCGGCACAGCGCGGTCGCGGAGCGACCCGCAACGAAGTAGTACAGGGAGGTTGCAGCGATGACAATTCTTTCGGCCCAGGGATTAGTGAAGTCCTACGGCACCCGCCGCGTGGTGAACGGGGTGAGCTTTGAGGTAGGTCGGGGCGAGATTGTGGGACTCCTCGGTCCCAACGGTGCCGGCAAGACGACCAGCTTCCGAATGACTTGCGGACTGATCGAGCCCGACGAGGGGACGGTTACGTTGAATGGCATCGACGTCACCGACTGGCCGTTGCATCGACGCGCTCGCGAGGGCGGCATGGGCTATCTCGCGCAGGAGTCGAGCGTCTTTCGCAAGTTGACTGTGGAGCAAAACCTGCTGGGTGTCATGGAAATGCTGGGGATGAGCCGCCGCGTCCGACGCTCGCGATGCCGCGAACTCCTCGAGCAATTCCAGATCACGGGCCTGAAGAACTCCCGTGCTTATCGACTGTCCGGAGGCGAGCGTCGACGATTGGAAATTGCCCGCTGCTTAATCTCCGATCCCGAAATCATCCTGCTCGACGAACCCTTCGCTGGAATCGATCCGGTCACAGTCCAAAGCATTCAGAGCATTATTCGCGGACTTAGCCAACAAGGCATTGCCATCCTGATCACCGACCATGCGGCTCGCGAGATCCTCCAGATCGTCGATCATTGCTATGTAATTGCCGAGGGCCA
>JBJOLO010000101.1:0-13064 GCA_046045565.1 Planctomycetota bacterium
GGCATCGATATCGGCTCGCAAACCGTTCCCGAAATCGCCGTCAGCATTTGCGCCGAACTGGTGGCACACCGAAACTGCGAAGGCATGGTGCCGCGACGCATGACCATCGAGAGCGGTGAACCCCACCGATAGCGTCTCTTCCAGTCGATTGCCGTGAATCTCCTCGCCGGGAACAAGCCCGGGCATCGACGAAAAAAGTTTTCACCTGCCTCGACCATCCCTTTAATCGCTGCAGATCATCGATAGAATGTAGCGATTCGATTTTCTACCCGCTGCGCAGGAGCCCACGGATGCCAACCAAGCAAGAACTTCTGTCTCGTCCCATTGAGCACTTGGACGTCACACGCCACAACGTCGTCGCACTAGTCGATGGCATGGAACAAATGGCCTTCTCGGCCCGGGACCTGCACCGAGCCGCCTCGATTTATGACCGCATGCTGAACGATGACGAATGTGCCGTGATTCTGACCCTGGCCGGTTCGCTCATCAGCGCGGGCCTGAAGCAGATCTTTGTTGACATGATTCGCAATCGCATGGTCGATTGCATCGTCAGCACCGGAGCCAACATCGTCGACCAGGACTTCTTTGAAGCCCTCGGCTATCGACATTACGTCGCCGACGATCGCTTTAAAGCGGGACTCGACGACGGGCTGCTCCGCGACATGCACATCGACCGGATTTATGACACGTTTATCGACGAGGATGAACTGCGTATCTGCGACGAGACGGTGCAGAAAATCGCGGACGAACTGCCGCCCCGACCGTACTCTTCCCGCGAGTTCATCCGCCACATGGGTGAATACCTGGTCGAACACGGCAAGACGCGAAACTCGATTGTGCTCGCCGCCTACGAACACGACGTGCCGATCTTCTGTCCGGCGTTCTCCGATTGCTCGGCAGGCCTTGGCATGGTGACCCACTACCACCAGCGCGGCGATCAGCCCAAGACGTCTTTCGACAGCGCCAAGGACTTCTATGAATTGACGCAGATCAAGATCGCCAATCCCACCACCGGTTTGTTGATGATCGGCGGCGGTGTGCCGAAGAACTTCACGCAAGACATCGTCGTCGCGGCGGACATCCTCGGACACGACGCCCCCATGCACAAGTACGCCGTGCAGGTGACGATCGCCGACGTTCGCGACGGAGCCCTGTCGAGCTCCACGCTCAAGGAAGCATCGAGCTGGGGCAAAGTCGACACCGTTTACGAGCAGATGGTCTTTAGCGAAGCGACGCTCGCCTTGCCGCTGATCGCCGGCTACGGCTATCACAAAGGCGGCTGGAAGAAACGATCAGAGAAGCGACTGAACTCGATCTTCGCGGAAGCGGTTACGAAGTAGCACTTCCCCGCAGAACCGACCAAGACAAAGGCATCCAGATGCCCGCCGCGGAATTCCTCGTTCGAATTCTGCCGGCGGGCTTTTTGTTGCGCCACTGACTCGCCGAAGAAGCCCGGCTCGCCGAAGAAGCCCGACTCGCCCGAGAAATGGACTCGCCCGAGAAAAGTAACTCGAGGCTACCCGGCTTAGATCTTCTGCCCCAACCCCTTGGTCAGCGCCATGAACGCATTTTCCAGGTTGTACTCTTCCTCGCAGAACATCGTCAACTTGTGACCGCGCGAAACCAGCAACTGCGACAAGTCCGAATAGTCTTCGACGTGCGGCTTTAACTGCACCATGATCTTGCCTTTGACGATGTCGACCTTCTCGGCGAAATCGTGTTCGCCAAGCAACCTTGCTGCGGCGTCCATGTCGTCACCAACCACCACCTGCAGCACAACCCGCTGCCGCACCTGTTTCATCACGTCGGCTACGGTCGCGTTGACCGTCATCACCCCGCGATCGATGATCCCCACTTTATTGCAGATATCCGCAAGCTCCGGCAGAATGTGACTCGAAACCATGATCGTCTTGCCTTGCTGGCCGAGTCGTCGCAGCACCGCTCGCATCTCGATTCTTGCCCGTGGATCCAGACCGCTGAGCGGTTCGTCCAGCAGCAGCACTTGCGGGTCATGCAGTAGCACGCGGGCGAGGCCCAACCGCTGTGTCTGGCCTCGCGAGAGCGTATTGGCGTAGGCGTCGCGTTTAAAATCAAGATCGACCAGTTCGAGCTTTTCATTGCAGACGCGTCGACGCTCGGAGGCGGGAATCCGGTACGCCGCTGCGAAAAAATCCAAGTATTCAATCACCTTCATATCGTCGTACACACCGAAAAAATCGGGCATGTAGCCGACGAGCCGACGGATCTCCTTCGGCATGATCTTGATCGAATGTCCGCAAACAAATGCCTCACCGGAACTCGGATCCAGCAGCGTGGCAAGGATCCGCATGGTCGTTGTCTTGCCGGCACCGTTGGGACCGATGAAGCCGAACAGATCGCCTGCTTGCAAATCCAGATTGATCGACTGGATCGCATACATGTCGCCATACTTCTTCGTCAGATCGACCGTCTTGATCATGTGCCACTCCGCCTTTCGACAACGACCGGCAGTACTGCGCGGCCGACGGTCCACGTTCGATCGTAGTGCGAGTCCATTGCATCGCCATCCCGTTGCAAGGTCGCGGCGCGACCTTCCAGGCGTCCCAACAAAACCGCGCGCTGCATTTTCAATTGATCGGACAAATCGACATACGCTTGATAGTGATGAAGCAAACGAGTGTAGTTTCGTCCGCCGGCCGCACCGTGGAACATCATCAATTCCAGAATGCGAGGCACGTCCTGGCTGGTTGGATCCCACGGTACCGTCACTTCGCGACTGTCACTGGTTACCCTACGCTGCGTCAACCGCCACTCGAGATTCTTCGGATAGCGTCCATCGAGACGAAACGCTTCGCCCGGTGCCAGCGACCGGTCGATGACATAGAGATTTCCACCGTAATAAATGGTGGCTTCATGCAGCGGCACGGGAAAGGGATTGCATACCTCGCCCGACAATCGATCCAACTTCGTATCGGCAACCAACCGACTCGCTCCGGCAACGGAAACCTCACGCCACCAACGTCCAATCAAGGAGCCGGATGCTCCCATGAGCATCGGCATCCCCGCGGTGTGCGAACTGCTGTGCGCGTAGTCGATTGCGATCTCGTACGGTTGCGTGAAAATCGGCGCCCGACTCGTCGCATCCAAACCGCGCAAGCCGTCGCCCGACAACCCTTGCCAACTCAACAGCATCTGCTCCGAACCGCTCCCTTTTTTCGCATCGCGCACTTCCGCACCCGACCACAGGTCCGGACGAAGCTGCAAATCGTATCCCTCCGTCTTCGGACTGTACGACTGAATCCAGGTTGTTCCGCGTACCAACCCTGAACTCACGTCCACATCCACGAGATCGACCTGGTTCAATCGCACTTCCGAGTGTCGCACGCGACCATTCAAAACAAAGACCAAGGCCGATAACGCCAGCGCCATGCAGGGAAACGTGACCCACGTCCAGTGCGAGCGTCCCAACTTCCGCAGCAGCAGATAATCCAACGGACCGATCAGTAACAGATAACCCACGATCAAGACCGAGATCCAGGAAAACGCCACCAGAGTCACACCGGAGTGCTGATCGAGGGCTGTCCGCAATTGACCCGACATATCACTGTAACCGATCGGGTTGCGCCATTCGTAGTTCTCATTCAGGTAGACCGTCGCCGGCTGAAGTATGCGAGCCAGCAGTCGACCTTTGCCTCGCCATTTCGAAAACGCTGCGTGCGTCAAATCAACGGCAATGAACACCACCTGACCGAACCCCAACGAAGTCCGAATCGCCAGCGGTCGTTCGCCGGCATTCCCCGATCCCTCGAACAGCAGCGGCACACCGCGATACGCATCCAATACCGCAAGACGCGGCAATTGATCCTCGACCGTTCCCAGTTCCAGGCGATCTGAACCGCCGGCAAATGTCTCGACTCCCGCAGGACGCCGCAGCGGGACCGTTTCCATCACTTCACCGGGCGCGAATACGGCAAGCGGCTTCCCCGCAGCGGCAAATTGCGGCGCCGAAACTCCGGCCGCCCAAATCAGACGGCCGCCCATCCGAACCCACGTCGCCATCGCCTCGACCTGACGCGGCGTGTATCGCCAACGACCCGGATCGGACTCCGTCGCCATTACGATCAAATCGATGCCCTCGTAACCAAACCAATGTTCCGGCAACGAAGGCAAGTTCGAACCATCGGCGACAACAAAGGATTCCGTTTCCGCCATCGTCAAATGCCGCATGGACTCGGCGACACCAACATCCGGGCCCAGCTTCAACAATACCCGTTTGGTCGATGACACCGGCTCCGCGAAAATACGCAGCGGCGACTCACGCCGGGCTACCACCTGCCCGGAGACACGCACTTCGATGGCCAGACTGCCGGTCCCGCGACCAATCTTCGCATACCGCAAGAAGGTTCGCACGCCATCATCAGCGACTGTCTCCGGTGCCGTTGCCTCCGGTGCACCTGTCTCCTGCGAACCTCTCTCCTGCGCTATCGGTTGGCGCTCCGCGGGCAGCGAAGGATCTCCGCCACCAGATTCCCCCGGCTCCATCGGTTGTCGGACAAATCGCGCCGGTGTGTCCTCCCCATCCGGAGCGATCAGATCAATTTCGCAATCGCTTCCTGCATCCAGTCCTCGCACCGATACCCAAACCGGCGTCCAAAAGCCGACTTTGAATAGCCCTTTCTCCGACCGGGAATCCATTCCAACTCGCACCTGAACGATTTCCACCGGCGCGGCTTGCCCCTCCACACCGTCGGCCGAGATGACGACGGGGCAACCAATCGAGATTCCCATCGCGAGGAGGGCGATCATGGCAGCCGTTGTCCAACCGCAGCAGATCGATCGTTTTGATACGTCAGCGACAGCGCATGGAGGCATCGAAACGACGTTCATACAGGCAGCGGAAGGCAACCCATCCGGGGCGGAAGACGAAGGAGAGGTAGACAAGGTATCGGCCCCCGGCGGGCTCACAGCGTTCCCGATCACTGCAACTGAGGACCCGGGAAGCGACAATTGGCAACAACTCGTTTTCACGTTTCAGATACAGCCCCGTTTACGGCATCGTCCATGCAACGGTTCGATGGGCGATGCCAAACGCAATGCTTAGATCATAATTCAGCGGCATCCGCTTCGAAAGAGAACCGCCTTAGGGCTTGCCAGCGTCGGGGCAACGACAAACCAATTGCCCGCACCCGGGACATCCCGTCCCGTACTTTCGAGCGACCGCCTCGGACAAATCCACACCGGCGACGTTGGCGATCGTGGCCAGCCATGCAATCACGTCCGCAAACTCCCCCATCCGTTCCTCGTGCGTTCCGCTGCGCAGCGAGGCGGCCAATTCGCCCACCTCTTCCATCAACCACATGAAGGTGCCGTCGATGCCTCGCGCGAGATCCTTCTCGTAGTACATTTTGCGAATTAATTGCTGGAAATCGGCGAGCGATACGCCCTGTGATTCCGACGGTTGGACGCTCATGAAACCCGTGTCCTCTCCCCAATAGTCGCGCGGCCGACGGTTGCTTTCCATGCAGCAGGCAGGCCTGGAAGAACTGCGTCCCGCACGCGTAAGGCTCGGAGTATCTCAGGTTCCACCGATCGTGAGAAGCGGGCGCTTCCTCAAAGCGCAGAGCCGCGATCGAAGAATCACCCGGCACGGTGATCCGGTACCTGTCCGGTACTTGGCTGCCACACCAGCGTCGCCGTAAGATGCCGGTACGCGGCGGGATCCTCAGGATCGGGTTGGTGCTGTTTCGGCAGAGTTGGTCCGCTTAAAAACAGGTCTGCTTGGAATCCGGATAGAAAGTGGAGATGACAATGAGTGACGAGGTGGCATTTGTCACGGTGGCGAAGGTCGGTGAAATCAGCGAAGGCAACGGCACCGCCTTTCCCGTGAACGATCGCATGGTCGCCGTGTTCCTCGACCAGGGAACCTACTATGCCATCGACGACTTCTGCCCCCACATGGGCGCCTCCCTGGCGGGTGGATACTTGGAGAATGGCGTCGTCGCCTGCCCCTGGCATGCGTGGCGTTTTTGTGTGAAAGATGGAAAGTGGTGCGACAATCCGAAAATCGGGATCGACACCTTCCCGGTCCGGGTTGTCGGCGATGAGATCCAGGTGCAAGTGCGGCCCAAACCGCCCCGGAATTAGCCGCCATCGCTCGATGCGAGTTGCCTGAAAGAGTGAACTCGACCACCCGCGTTAGTCGCTCGATGCGCTGGGATCGCTCACCGATCGCAGATAATCGGCGATCCGCGATTGTAAATCGACAATCGACTGCCACTGACGCATATCCAGCACCACGCGGTCGGCCTTGGCTTCCACTTCTGCCGACGCCAGAAAATTGCGGAACCGGATGTGAATGTATTCCAAGACTTCAGCTAATTGCGCCGCCTGGCAGGGACTCAATCGATCCGGTAACTCGGGCGGTTCGATGGAGTACAAGGTCGCCTGCAGATCGGCATCCGCATTGAAGTCCAGATCGAAGTCGGACGAGCCCGGCTTGCGATTCTTGGAGGAATCTTCGGGGCTCGACGTGCCGTTCCCGTTGCCTCGCAGTTTCGCCAGCCTCGCGGCGATTTGCTCGCGGGTCCCGTAAAGGAGCACGGAACGTCCCACGGAGATGATGTCGCCGTACCGCAGGATTCGGAGTTGGATATCTTCGTTATTGACCTTCGTGCCGTTGGTGCTCTCCAGGTCGGTCAGCACAAGTCGCTCGTTGTCTTCCTGGATCTTCAGATGGAAGCGACTCACACGTTCGTCATTCAACTGAATCGTGTTGCCTTCCTCCCGACCGATGGTAATCGGGGGATCGAGTTCGTCAAAAACCCGCCCTCGATCGGCTCCATCAATAATCCGAAGGGTAATCCCGGACATTCGCAATCGCTCGCAAGGAATCCCGTGTACCGAAGCATTCCCCGCGCTTATAACATCCCGTCAAAACCACGGTCAAGTGAATGCGTGAGTTTTCGGGAAGATTACCTGAATTATCACCAAAAGCCCCCACTGCAAGGTCTCGAGCTCAGTCCGCTTGCGTGCCGGAACCGCTTTGGTAGACTTTTGTCGCAGAACACGCATTCGCGCCCGTGGCGCAATTGGATAGCGCATCGGTCTTCGGAACCGAGGGTTGCAGGTTCGAATCCTGCCGGGCGTACTTTCCTGATGGCAATTGGAAATGGGGCGGTACTCAGACCGCCCCTCCTCAGCGAAAGCAGAATTCTTCGCGACCGACCCGCAGCGTCGAGATCGGCCTATAGCGTTTTCTTAACGCTTCATTTTTTGACCACGAAGAGCACGAAGGAAGAGGTAGAATAAAATAGTTAAGTAGGAAAGAGGGTGCTCGAAGGTTCGCGTCAACTTAAACACACGCTGCATTCGTAAATCAATCTGCCCCGTCCTGCCCCAACGCGATCCGGCATGGCCAACCTGATTCAACCCCATTCAAAATCTCTTCTCTGACCTTTGTGCTCTTCGTGTCCTTCGTGGTTAATTCCTCTTTTCTTCGAGGACCCGACGGACTACGAGATCTCTGATCGGATCTTTGTCACAGACCCATGAGCTTACGGCCGCACTTTGGCCGTGCCCTGGAAGTACTCCTGGTACTTCGGCCAACTCCATTGCGCCAGCTCACGCCCGACCTTAATCCCGACGTCGTTGTCGATTGGAATGTGATAACCGCCGAGCGCTCTGGAGCGAGCCGCCATTTCCGCTGTCGCGCTCCAGGTGGGCAAATCGAGCGTCATCACTTCGCCACCGTCCATCTCCGTCAACTCGCAGTGCCGCCGACGCTCCGCGAAACCGAAATCATCCGAGCCCGTAAACAGCTCCAGCGTCTTGGAGCACGCGCCACTGACCGTCGCATGGCCGCTGGTGTAGCCGGGGAAGGGCGGGGTAATGAACACGTATGGCGAATACGGATGCCATTCCTCCGCCGGCATCTCCTTCACGCCCCCCGTCGGCCCCGCCCAACCTTTGATCGTCTGGCCACGGTAATAATGCCGAACCAGCGTCCACGGTCGCGACGAATCATAGAATCGCTTCGTCTCCCAGCAGGAAATAAACGCGTCCATCGCCACATTGGCAATCACGAAATAAAGCTTCACATCCTTATCCAGGTCGTGATGATCGCGGCGCGATACGTCCTGAGCGAAACGCAGCCAGTGGCCGCTTTGGCCCGTCGACCGAGGCCCGTCCCGCATGAACTCGACTACCGCCTTTTCCTCTTTCGTTAGATTGGCATTGAACGCCAACACCTGCTCCGTCTCCCGCCGAAGCGCCTCGTCGTCCGTCGTCGTCTTCGGAGGCGGCCCGGGCCGGAATTGCGCGCCGGACTCCATCGCGAACGGCTTCACCCGATACCAATGCGGAGTCAGAAATCCCGGTGTGAACTTCGTTCCGTCCGGGCGAGTAAACGTGATCGGCTGCCAACGATCAGGATCGAGAATTCGATCGGGCGGATTCACCGGCTGGTAATACGTGTAGTCCGAATACGCCGAACCGTCGCATCCCGCCTCGTCGCCAAACTGATTCGCGCCATCATGACGGCGATAATCGATCACCGCCTGAGCCGCCAGATTCCCGACGCCCTCGGGCTTGCTGACGTCAGTCGAAACTACCTTGGGATCATACCCCAACCCCTGCATCTGCTCCGCCAGCCAATCCTTCGATTCGGGGTAGACGAAAATCAACGACCGATACGATGCGTAACTGATCGCCTTCTTCTTGTTTTCAAGCGTACGCTCCGACTTTGGCCTGCGCAGCTTGCCACCCAATCGACTTCCCAAGGCAACATCGTCGTACGCCGCCCAGGCGTCGTACATCGCCGTGGCCCAGATCGCCAATGTCCGCGACACCACCGTGGGCCGCGCACCGTACCGATCCACATCCCGCGCTGTCGCCTCTTCCGCAATGTCCAGCCACTGGTAGGCAAGCGTCTGTTTCGACTTGTCTTCCACCGAAAGAAATTTATGCAGCGGCTTGCCGCTTGCATCGTTTTTCACAGTCGACTCGGGTGCCGCCTTCTTTTGCACCGGGCCGCCTTGGATCGCCTCTTGATTCGAAGCACGCTTGGCGGCCGGCGATTCATCCGACTGCGCCCAACCAATCGAACTCAACAGCATGCCGCTCAAGGCAAGCAGCATCAACACCGAGCGACGGAAGATTTCCATGACGCACACGTCTCCAGATCCTAACGATGAGATGAAATACGATAAGAGAAAAAATCTCGGCAAGTTCGCTATCCGTTATCTCCGGCCGTGACTCGGTTCGCCGATTCGCATTCGAGCACCACCTTTAGCGTGACGGAACCGCGAACTTGCAACCATGAGCTCATCTTAAATAGCCCCTAAAAAAACTCCACCAAATGGATGATTTGCGGGACTCACCTGACACCATCCGTTTCGACTCCGAAACGCGCCGCCAACGTCAATACCGACGATCACAACGATCGGTTCGACCCGATTTTTCGGAAGGGGTGCTTCCAACGGATTCTGAAAGGGGTTCTTGAAAAGGGGTTCTTGTCAGAAGCCCCCGTTTTCTCGACGATAGAGGCCTCGATCGACCTCGAACTCGCCGCCAAATGATCCGTGGAGAACTCTATCATGAAATCCTCACCATGGCTTGTAGTATTTCTCCTACAAGCAGCCTTCCTCTACGCAGGCTTTGCAAACGCCCGCAGCGCGTTTGCTCAGGATCGCGACTCGCCCCGGACTGCAAAAAGCGATGAAACAGGAACAAACAACGTGACCGACGCGGAAGATCCTCACTTGTGGCTGGAAGAGGTAACGGGCGACAAGCCGCTCGATTGGGTTAAAGCTCGCAACAGCGTGACCCAGAATAAATTCGAAAACGATCCATCATTCACCCAACTGCGAGACGATCTGCTGGCGATTCTCGACTCCAAAGAGCGCATCCCGCTGATCTCGAAACATGGTGACCATTACTACAATTTCTGGCGCGATCAGAAAAACGAACGGGGAATCTTGCGCCGCACCACGCTCGAAGAGTACCGCAAACCCCAACCCAAATGGGAAGTGCTGCTCGACCTTGATGCACTCGGCGCTGAGGAAAAAGAGAATTGGGTCTGGTCGCGCGTCGCCATGCTGCGACCCGATTACACCCGTTGCTTGATCAGCCTGTCGCGGGGCGGAGCGGATGCAACGGTGACACGCGAGTTCGATCTGAAGGAACGCAAGTTCGTTACCGACGGATTTGTCCGGCCGGAATCCAAAGGCGGTATGACCTGGATCGACCGCGATACGGTTTACGTCTACACGAATTTTGGCGATGGATCGATGACCAAGTCGGGCTATCCCCGACAAGTCAAGGAATGGAAGCGCGGCACGCCCATGTCGGAAGCGAAACTTGTCTATGAGGGTGTCCCCGAGGACATGTCGATCTCCGCCACGCACGATGACTCACCCGGCTACGAACGCGATTTCGTCCAGAGGCGGATCGCGTTCTATAAGGACGAACTGTTCCTTCGCCGGCAGGGCGAACTGGTCAAGATTGATGTACCAGACAGTGCCAACAAGACCGTATTCCGTCAGCATCTGCTTCTGGAATTGCGAGACGCATGGAAACTGAATGACAGGACCTATCCCGCCGGCGCCTTACTCACCGTTCCCTTTCAAGCCTTCCTGGACGGCGACCGCAAGTTCACCGTGCTTTTCCAACCAAGCGATAACACGTCGCTCGCCAGTTTCGGAGTGACCAAGGACCACGTGTTCATCAACGTCCTCGAAGACGTGAAGAACCGGTTGTACGTCTTCGATAATCCGGCGCCCAACGCCGATCCGTCGAAAGCGTGGCAGCGTCGCCCCTTCCGCGGCGCACCCGACTTCGGCACCGTCACGGTCTCGGCGGTCGATCCGGACGAGTCGAACGCCTATTTCATGACCACGACCAATTACACAACCCCGACATCACTCCTGTATGGTCAAATCGATGGCGAACCCGAACAACTGAAGGAACTGCCCGCGTTCTACGATGCGAAAGGTCTGGCGATCAGCCAGCACTTCGCGACCAGCGCGGACGGAACGCGGATTCCTTATTTCATGGTGGCGAAGAAGGAACTCGCCATGAACGGCGACAATCCGACGCTGCTGTACGGCTACGGCGGATTCGAAATCTCGCTCACGCCGACCTACAACGCCAGTGTCGGTCGAGCATGGACCAGCCAAGGTGGCGTTTACGTTGTGGCGAACATCCGCGGCGGCGGCGAATACGGTCCCCGCTGGCACCAATCGGCACTCAAAGCGAACCGTCGCCGGGCGTACGAAGACTTCGCAGCGGTGGCCCAAGATCTCGTCAAACGCAAGGTCACCTCGAAACGCCGTTTGGGTATCCAAGGCGGATCCAACGGCGGACTGCTGGTCGGTAACATGATCACGATCTACCCCGACCTGTGCGAAGCCGCCGTCTGCCAGGTCCCGCTACTCGACATGAAGCGTTATCACCGCTTGCTGGCGGGTGCATCGTGGATGGCCGAATATGGCAACCCGGACATCACCGACGAATGGGAGTTCATTCGCACCTTCTCGCCCTACCAGAACGTGCGCAAAGACGTGAAGTATCCCGCGGTGCTGTTCACAACCTCGACGCGCGACGACCGCGTCCATCCGGGCCATGCTCGAAAAATGATGGCCCGCATGGAGGACTACGGTCACGACGTGCTGTACTACGAGAACATCGAAGGCGGTCACGGCGGTGCAGCGAACAATCGCCAAGCCGCCTACATGCAAGCCCTCGCTTATACGTTCCTCAAAGATCGCCTCTTTGAGAAATCGAAATAGCGCGGCAAACGCGTTTGGTCTCGTTCCGCCGAACGTAACCAGTCGCGCTCGTTCATGTGCTGATCGATGTGCATGTCGATGCTTGCGTTGATGCTGGGGTCGATGCGCCGGTCCGCATGCGCGTCCACGCGCTCGTCATCTTGTTCCGGAGAGCCCAACGATGGCCGAACGCAGTGCACGCATGGCGCCGTTGACTTGCACGTGGCTGACACGATTGCGGGGGTGCTCGATCGCCACCATCGTGTTCACCATGCTCACGACTGGTTATGCAGCAGGTGCGGAAACTGAATACGACCTCGTGATTCGCTCAGGGCGTATCCTCGATGGATCGGGCAATCCTTGGTTCCATGGCGATGTCGCGATTCGCGGCGACCGCATCGTAGCGATCGGTCGGATTCCACCCAGGTCCGGCAAACGGGAGATCCACGTCCCCGACCGATTCGTTGCGCCTGGCTTCATTGACATTCATTCGCACTCCGACTTGCTGTTACTCGAAGATGGAAGTGCCTCCAGCAAAGTCCGACAGGGGGTGACAACTGAAGTGCTGGGCGAAGGCAATTCGGCCGCGCCGTACCCGAACGAGCCCGAAAGCTCGTCGAACACGGGTCCTCGCTTTCGCACACTGCCCGACTATTTCGCGGCACTCGAAGCAAGCGGCACGGCCGTGAATGTCGCCACCTATGTGGGTCTCGACAACATCTGGAATTCCGCCATGAGCGGTTCCTTCTCGCGCCCCACCGCGGAGCAGATGAACGCGATGAAGCGCACGCTCGAACAAGCGATGCAAGACGGCGCGTATGGTTTGTCGAGCATGCTCGCGATGCCGCCGGGATCGCTGGCGAACACCGATGACATCGTGGAACTCTGCCGTGTCGTCGCTCGTTTCGGCGGCATCTATTCGACTCACAATCGCCATGAAGGCGAGGGAGTGCACGTTGCCGTCAAGGAGGCGATCACGATCGGGGAAAAGGCCGGCGTACCCGTCGATATCATCCACCTGAAAATTGCCGATCAGAAACTCTGGGGCAGGATGCCCGAAGTAATCGGCCTGATTGAAAACGCCCGGCAGCAGGGCATCCATGTGCAAGCGCACGTCTATCCCTACACGCGCGGCAGCAACAATTTATCGAGCATCATTCCGCCGTGGGCCCACGAGGGCGGCACAGCAAAAATGCTCGAACGTCTTCGCGATCCGGCATTACGACCTCGTATCAAGCAGGAGATCCGCGACGGCCTGCCCGGTTGGTACAACCACTACACGGCCGTCGGCGGCGATTGGTCGCGGATGCTGATCAGCGC
>JBJOLO010000275.1:0-3740 GCA_046045565.1 Planctomycetota bacterium
AAACGAGCCGGACGAGTGGTCGCGGTCTGGGTGAACTATGCCTGTCATTGCACGACCGTCGGATCGGCAAATCGCATTGGCGGCGACTGGGCGGGAAAAACCAACGAACTCCTGGAGCAGGCGTTCCCCGAGTCGACTGCATTGACGACCATCGGCTGTGGTGCGGATGTCGGGCCGCAACCCTCCGGGAATATGGCGGCAGCCACGCAACACGCCGAATCGATCGTCTTGGAAGTGCGTCGAGTCATCGCGGCTGGATTGCAACCGTTGACGGCGACCGCTGTAGTGCACCATCAGTCGATTGCCTTGCCGCTCACTACTCCGCTTCCCGACGAGAAGACGTGGATGCAGCGCGCCGAGCGGAATGATTACGAAGGATTCAATGCGCGTTGGCAGTTGCAGCGGCTGAAGAAGGAAGGGCAACTTCCGACCGCTGTCGATTATCCGATCACCACCTGGCAGTTCGGTGAACAGCTGGCGATGGTTTTTCTCGCGGGCGAAGTTTGTGTCGATTACGCAGTCCGCCTGAAGACCGAACTTGATCATCGTCGCGTTTGGATCAATGGATGGTGCAACGATGTGCCGTGCTACATTCCGTCGGCGAGGCTCTTGCGTGAGGGAGGCTACGAGACCGATTTTTCGATGATCTACTACGCGCAGCCGTCGCGCTTCGACCCGAGTCTCGAAGATCTGATCGTCAATGCGGTCAAGTCGCCCTTGGCAGATCGATTCATGACTGCCGCGGCTCCGGATCTTTCACTGTTTCGCGGTCCAAGCCGTCAGGAATTGTTTCAGAAGAGAATGAGCACGTTTGCCGGCTCAGGGACCGAGATCGGAAAATCGATGGCGGCGATCGCGATGCGTGAGAAAATATCGCTCGCAGGATTTGCACGAATCAACGAAAACCAAGGTGCGGAAGATGCATGGTACGACTTCACGGGCGGGATGCGGAAGCGACCGTACATTCGCCAACAAGCGATCGGTACCACGCTCGCCTGGGAGACGTCTCCATTCCCACCGGAAAAGGAACGGCCTCCGACGTTCGTGTTCGCCGGTGCCGTTGGTTACGAAAGTGAACCTCGCACAGACGGCTTTGAGCTACGGGTAGGCGATGCGGATCCGGTGCGATTCGACGTGACACGAACAATCAAGGAATGGTCCAACGACGATCGCTCGGTTCAATTGGCCTACTATCCCACGTGGAGTTCGGAAGTCGATTCCGCAGGATTCTTCTATTTGACGGTCGCAATGCCCTCGGTCCCAGCCGGTCAACCGCTGACGGTCCGTGTTCGTTCGCTTGGCAAGGGATCGCAACGCTGGTTTGCGATTGATCCCGTTCCGGAACTGAAAGCATTCGAGCGTGCGATTGCGCAGGCTATTGAAAACGCGAAACCCTGAATCGCTGCTGCGACGGGACCTGGCCGTTCATTGCGGTGCATACTCCGAATCCTTGCGTTTCTGATCCCGCGGAAATGATTGGCTCGTCTCTCCAAAGAGCCCAAATTAACACAGGATTCGATGACGTTCCTGTTGCCGTTCGAATCCGAATCGCGCAGAGGCGGACGTAAGCCCGTCGAAAACTGCTAGCTCAAATTCCGCTTGTCGCCGCGAATCTGTGCGGCTATAAATCGCCCCCTCTCTAAATCCTGGGCGAGGTTTTGTTGCGCAAGGAGGCGCGGCATGGGTAGGTCGAGGAGAAGAACGCTAGGTCAGCATGTGGTGCGTGGCGCCACGATGGGACTGCCTGCGCCGCTTCGTGATGCGGTTGGCAGTCGTTGGGGTTCGCGAATCTTTCTGGTGATTCTCGGAATCCTCTTCGCTGCGGGGGTTGTCACCGTCGAATGGCGAGACGGTTGGCCGACTCTGAATTTCAATCGCCACCGAGCCGAAGAGGTCGGCAAAACCGTTGTCGACGAGTGGCGCACGTACGACGAAGCCCGCCGCGCCCAGGATCCCGAGTCTCGTTACTCGCGGGAAAACGACGCAGCAAACGCCGAACGGAAGAAACGGTTTCCCTGGCTGCGCTAGTGCAAATGGAATTTCTGGCAACGGACGAGTTTTCGTCGGCAATCTGTCGCGAGTCGCCCGCGAGCAAAGTTCGTAAGGCTGCGAACGCATCGCAGAAAGGCTTTTCCCGTGACAGCTTGGTACGGCAAATCGTGGTGGTCTGACTTGACAGGATCGCGTCGTTATAAGCGACGTGCTGTGAAAAAACTCCTGCCGGGATCACGATCGGTCTCGCTTCTGGTTGTCGTTGCGATCGTTCTGATTGTAACCGGCGTCATCAAAGTGCGTTTCGGCGACGCCAGCGTTACGATCAGCCTCAACACCGATCTGCTAAAACGGACCGCTTCGCGGGTTGACTCGACTGCAAACTCGCCAGCTGGAGAATCCACCACCTCTGGATCCACAACTGCTGGATCCGCGACGGCAAACTCTCCGACATCCGGACCGGCTGTTGGGGGTACTTCGCCAGGTGGCGCGGCGACCATCGGCGAAGCCGGTGCCGGGCCTGCAACGAACCCCACGGTGCCCGGCGGATCACCATTCGGACCGATCCCGAGTCCACCGTTGGGAACGCCGACCGGAATTCCCCCGATTCTCCCCGGCTATCCCCTGGGGGCTCCTTCGGCATCAACAAAACAGCCTCAGGATGGTGGATTTGTCAGCGCACCTGGCGCGGATACGATCCGAATTGCCTCGTTCAACATTCAGGTGTTCGGAACCTCGAAGCTTCAGAAATCGTCGGTGATGAAGGTACTGACGCAGGTGGTGCAGCAGTTTGATATTGTCGCGATTCAGGAAGTCCGATCGGTCGATGACAATGTGTTGCCGACCTTTGTCTCGATGATCAACGCGGATGGGCATCGCTACGATTTCGTGATCGGCCCGCGACTTGGGCGGACGAACAGCAAAGAGCAGTATGCGATTATTTTTAATACCGATCGCATCGAAGTCGATCGCGCGAATATCTACACCGTCGATGACCCGCAGGACTTATTGCATCGTGAACCGATGGTAGCTCGGTTCCGCGTTCGCGGTGTTCCTCCGGAGCAGGCATTCACGTTCTATTTAGTCGATATTCACACCGATCCTGGCGAGACTCGCACGGAACTGGATGCGTTGGGCGATGTCTTTGTCGCAGTACAAAATGATGGCAGCGGCGAAGATGACGTGATTCTTCTGGGCGATTTGAACGTAGACGAAAAGCATCTGGGCGCGTTAGGACGAGTTCCCAACATCGCGTACGCGATCGCTGGCGTACCGACCAATACGCGACGCTCGAAGACATATGACAATATCGTGTTCGACCGCGTGCGGACTGCGGAATACATGCAGCATTCGGGGGTGCTGGACCTTCAGACGACATTCTCTCTTTCCGAATCGCAGGCCCTGCAGGTCTCTGACCATTGCCCCGTCTGGGCCGAATTCAGCGTGTACGAAGCCGGGACGACCCCGTACGTATCGGGCCGCCCCAATCAGCGTCCTCGCTAATCGCTACGCGACGGCAGTCATACAGCATCGCGTAGGCAGTAGTTGCTTTTCGACCGCCCTCAAGTTATCACGAGGCACGGCGTCTGCCGAGAAAAGGGTTCGCAACGAACCGGGGCAGCGGATGCACGTTCGTGTTATCGAAGGCTTAGACGGCTTCGTGTTTGCGAGCGCGCCGCGACTCCTTGGCCACGAAAGACCGTACGAATCCGCATGAGGAGACAAGGGATGGTGCAATATCGAATGAT
>JBJOLO010000284.1:0-2526 GCA_046045565.1 Planctomycetota bacterium
CATCTGCTTCGCCTCGCGCTCGACCTCGTGGGGGTCGATCCCTTCCTGCATGGCTCGAGCCTGAACGACCGACTTGCGCTGGTTGCGTTTAATCTCGCCGACGAGTTCCTCGGCCTTGCAATGCGTCCGGGCTAGGCTCGCTCGCAGGCTCTTGCAAGCTTGCACGATGTCCTCGTGGCTGAAGCCCTCAAGCACCTTCGAGGCCTCGGCGTGCCGCTTGGAATCCGGCTTGGCCCACGAGCATCCGCCGAAGTACTCAAGGATCGTGGCTGCGGTTTCGGTTCTCATGGTGTTTCCACTGGGTCAAGGTAGCGGCCTTGGCCGAGCCAAGTCGCCGGGTGCGGGATGAACTTCGGGTCGGTGAGCTTGTGCTGCTTCGCGAGCGCGTCGATCCGCTCCTCCATCCAGATGAGGGCATCGTGCGGCTCGTCATGCTCGAAGTCCTCCATGACCTCGCGCACGGCCTTGTCGAGCAGCGTCATGGCCTTCTTCCTGCCGACCTTGCGCGGGAACCTCTGCCACAGCGCGTCGAGCGCGGCCTGCGGGATCGTGGCTCGCCTGTTCGGCCTCGGATCATCTGACGGTGAAACGGGCTCGACGGCGGAGCCGTTGAGCGTATCTCTGACCTTGCTTTCGCTGTCGGTTCCGATCTCGCTTTCGATTTCGTTATCGCTTTCGTTTTCGATGGCATCGTTCCGCATTGCGGTCGCATTGCGTCCGCTATGCCACCGCATTGCTGCGGCATTGCGAGCCTGCTTGCGCTTCCGGTCGCCTGCCGCAAGGCTCTTTGCCCGGATCTCCTCGCAGCGGGGATTCCGAAGCAGCCCGTCCGGGCCGAGGATGAACTTGCGCTTGATGCGATCCCAATGCGCGACCGTGCCCGGTGCGATCTCCTCCAGCACTTGCGGGTCGGCATTTAGACCGCCGTTGCTGTACTGCTCGCAGAGCAGATACAGATACGCGAGCGCAGCTTCAGCGGGCCACCCCCTCGTAGACCACGCGAAGCGTTGGTAGTAGAACGGCATGAAACCCATCGCGCCGCTCTCGGTTTGTACACTCACGCAAAGCCTCCTGCGCCCTTCATCGGCGCGGTTACGGTTAGGAACGGCTCCCGCACGCTACGGGGGCCGTTTCGCTTACTGTACCGATCCCTCGACAGCATACAAGGGCATGGAACTGGCGATTCGCCGCCTTGCCATCTCACAGTAATCGGCATTCAACTCGGTTCCGATGAAGTGCCGCTGATGTCGCAGCGCGACGATTCCTGTTGTCCCGCTTCCCGTGAACGGATCAAGCACGACACCATCCTCGGGACATCCGGCACAGATGCACAGTTCGGCCAACTCTTCCGGCATCACCGCGAAGTGCGCTTCATGGCATGGCTGCGGGTTGATCGTCCACACGCTTCGCTTGTTGCGAGTGTCTTTCACCACAACATCGTGCCCGCCCGTCGCCGTGTTTCGGAACTGCTGACCTGAAACATTTTTGCCTGACTTGTAGGCTTCGACAATGGTTCCCGCGCATTCTGCCTTTTCAGCAATCGCCTGCGCGTCGTAGTGATATCTCTGCGACTTCGACAGCAGGAAGATGTATTCGTGTGCCTTCGTGCATCGGTCGGTGACGCTTTCGGGCATCGGGTTCGGCTTGTGCCAGATGATGTCCTGCCGCAGATACCACCCGTCCGCCTGCAAGGCAAACGCGACACGCCAAGGGATGCCCAACAGGTTTTTGGGAGCGAATCCCGGCACGCTCCATGAATTGAAAACAGCTCCGGTTGTCGAGCCGATGTTGTGACTTTGAATCGAATCCTTCGCCCCTCCACCTCGACCACCCGCAGAATACGAATCTCCAAGATTCAGCCACAGCGTCCCATCATCGCGCAGCACACGGCGAACCTCGCGAAACACGCTGACCAACCTTTCCACATACTCGGTCGGAGTTGATTCCAAGCCGATCTGCTCTTCGTGGCCGTAGTCGCGGAGTCCGAAATACGGTGGACTCGTGACACAGCAATGCACGCCCGCATCAGGAAGTGCTTTCAGACCCTCGATGCAATCGCCCTGAATCACTTGCCATCGCATGATCCGTCCCCCAACGATTGGATGCGTTCCGTCCCTTTGTCGATCTGCGCCTTGACATCATCAAGCCACGCTTGCCTGTCCTTCGGCGAGCGGTAGAACGAATGCGCCGCCTGCTGCATCGTGAGCGCGGTGGGCGCGGTGCAGCCGATCAGCTTCGCGATGCCTGACGGCGTAGCGTTCGTGTAGGTGTGGAGCGCGTCATACGCGAGCCTGCGGGCCGCGACGGCTTCCTTTCCGATACCGGAGCCGGGCTGCGGGAACTCAAAGCCTCGCGCCTTCAGCGCGGCCTCGACGGCGGGAACGACGATACTGGGGGCGTACATCAGGAAACCTTCAAGTAGGGTTGCTTCGGGACGAATCGCGCGAAGGGCAGAACCGTACCACCGTCGAGCGCGGCGCGGATCTTGTCCTTGTCGATTTCGCGCGTGACCACCTCGCGGTAGTA